>JACBOA010000008.1 GCA_013403005.1 Methanobacteriaceae archaeon
TTACATTACATATCTCCTACTTTACAGAATTTATTATAACATTGTATTACTTCACTATGTAAATAATTTGTGTTCAATGGGGCCAGTAGTTTATGGGATCTGGTTAATAGTGTTATATTCAAGCAATAACCATTATAGATTATAATCTTCTATAAATTCATTTATCCTCCTCAAAATAGTTAATTATGTCCCTAGATTACTGTAAATAGATTATATAAAGATATTAATTGCATAAGATATTAATTGATTTAAGCTAATGATATTTAGAGCTATAAATTCAGAATAAATGGTAGTAAGTAAAAAAGCTGCAACTATATCTTATATGAAAAGGCTATATCAAAGGAAGTATTCTATCAAAAAGCTTAAAAAACGTTTTATCAGATTAATCTAAAAATCAGATTATTCTAAAACATTAAAAAATTAATTAATTCTTTTTGGTTAAATTAAAACTGTTTATTCTTTTCTTGATTAGCTCTATCATGAGTTAATCTACCACGAGTTAAAAATCCTATTTCAGAGTAATTATTCCAAGTTTAAGTAGAAATCGCACAGTTGCTTAAGTGGACATTCTTCATGACGAGGGGATTGAGGTCGGCAGATTGTCTGTCCAAACTGCACCATTAAATCATTCAGTTCAATCCAGTAATCCTTTGGAATAAGTTTTGTGAGTTCTTTCTCGGTTTCTTCAGGAGTTTTAGTATCAACCAGGCCCAGTCGATTACTGATACGGTGCACATGAACATCCACGGGAATGGCTGGTATTTGAAATCCATAAACCAGAACACAGTTAGCTGTCTTGCGTCCCACACCTGGAAGTTCAAGCAGTTCTTTCATATTATCTGGGACTTTTCCTTTGAATTCATCCCGGATTTTACGTGATACATCTACAATGCGTTTGGCTTTAACATGATAAAAACCAGCAGGACGAATTAAAGGTTCTAATAGGAGAGGATCCGCATTGGCGATGTCTTCTAGGGTATGATATTTGGAAAAAAGCTGACTGGTTGCACGGTCCGTGTTATCATCCCGAGTTCGCTGGGAGAGAATGGTTCTAATAAGCACTCGGTAGGGATCACCATCTTCAAAGACTCTCAAGTCATATAACTGTTGCAAGTGGTCTATAATCAGGTCGATACGTTCTTCCACTTTGACTAGTGATTTTCTCTTATAATGATCCTTAAAAGTTTTTCTTTGGGCTGCTTTTTCAGGTTTTTTGATAATCATCGCCCCAGCTTGACCATTTCCATTAGTAATTCCAGACCATGGTGTATTCCTTCCCCTTCATGGGCTATGGTGGGAATTATAGGTGCATCAGAATTTATTTCTAATCTACCGGAGTTCAAATCCTGTTTATTGGCAAAAACCACATAAGGGATCTTATATTGTTCCAGGCGTTCTAAAATTTCTTGATCAGTGGGTGTGATTCCGTTACTGTTATCAACCACCAGTATGGCACCATCCAAACCTTCAGACAGAATCCTGCGCATGAACTTGAAGCGTTCCTGACCAGGGGTGCCAAAGAAATGGACCTTTTCCCCTCCGATCATGGTGCTCCCATAATCCAGGGCAGTTGTGGTGCCGTTATATTCTACTTTAGCCCGGTTATGACATATCTGCTCCAGAGTGGTGGTCTTCCCTGAGTTATGAGCGCCCATTACCACGATTTTTGTTTCCTTGTTATTTTTCATATAGCCACCTGCACATGTAACTTTAAATTATCCCCTATCAATTATCCCTGCATTCTCCTCGTAGTTCCTCTTAGGTATTTTTTAACCCTTCTTCTATTGTTCCACTTATGATTAATTAGATGTCTCTCCAAACCAGTGGCCTGTCCAAACCCACCAGAAAAATATTCAAGTATATGCATAGCTCAAACCTATCAGATTAACTCATAACTATTTATGCTATTAATCATGGCTTATATATAACTATTTCTTTATTAGGGTATTTTTCATCATCTAATTATGCCTACACTTATCTGTTAAATTCTCTATTAATTCATCACTTCATATTCAACCCAAGATACTAATTGAAGTTCTATAAACGGTTCGAATGATATTTTTCCTAATCAGTAAGATTTTCCTAATCATTTAGACTTTCCCTTCATGTAAAAAACTAAATTTTTTCGTGAACTTCTTAATTTCAGGGGCTGCGCCAAATCCTAATCAATATAATGGACTCAAAACACCAGAAAATTAAAAATAGGACTAATGATTACATATGAATCGAAAAAATGAAATTTCGATTTAGAAAGACTTTTAAAAAGACCAAAAACTTTATAATTATTCTAAAAACCCTTATATTTATTCAATAAAGACCAAAAACAAAATCAAAACAAAATAAATGAATTCGATTTTTTTAAAATAAGAAAGTGTATGGGAAAAGAATAGGGGTTAAAATTTAATGGAATCTGAGAAAAATATGAACAATATTAAAGCCTTAAATCCTATAAAATCTCAATAGGGCATCCCAGACTTTTCATAATCTGAGGAAAGTTAGGGAAGGAGACTTGATGGACTTCAGAGTTTCTTATGCGCACTCCTCCAGTAACCAGCCCCACCAGGCTAAGGGCCATTACTAGGCGGTGGTCGCCATGGCTATCTACCACACCTCCCCTGGCACCTCCCTGGATAGTGAGGCCATCTTTTTCTTCTATGAGTTTAACTCCAAGTTTGGCTAGTTCCAGTGCCATGGTGTGCACTCGGTCAGTTTCCTTGAAACGCGCATGTTCCACTCCGGTTATGTGAGAGGTTCCTTGAGCCACAGCAGCCAGGGATGCAACTGTGGGCAGAAGATCGGGTGTGTTTTCCAAGTTCACGTCAATGGCCTTAAGAGATCCAGTGTATAGTTCACCATCCTGAGATTTTCTCCCCCCATGATCTTCACTCCCACCCTTATCTTCAATTCCTGGATAATCAGCAATTTTCGAGTTGTTCCCTGATTTAAAATCATTCCCAGGACCATGAACTACAACTTGGTCCTTCATAACCTTAATTTTAGCACCCATTTTTTCTACAATGTCCAGTATTACCTTATCTCCCTGTTTCGAATCAGAAAATAAGTTCTTCACCGTAACTTCTCCGTCGAGGATAGCGGCTGCTCCGATAAGGTAGGATGCAGAGGAATAATCTCCTTCGACGGTGTAGTTCTGGGCATGATAAATTTGCCTTTCCACGTGGAAATGATTCATTTGTGTTTGCTGTACTTGAACCCCGAACTTTTCCATTATATCCAGTGTCATCTTCACATAGGGCTGGCTTTTAAATTCACCCACCACCTCTAAATCCACTGGACTCTGGGCATAGGGAGCAGAGAGTAAAATGGATGAAATGTACTGAGAACTAACATCACCTTTAATCTGGCTTTCTCCACCAGGAAACCCACTTTCAATGATGATAGGTGGTAAACCATTGTTCCTGGTAGAATGAGCATTAACTCTTAATTTTCTAAGGGCATCCAGCAAATCCTGCATGGGCCGGCTTCGCAGAGAACCATCACCAGTTAATACTGTGTAACCAGGTGTCAGACTGGCCATGGTAGTCAAGAAGCGCAGTGTGGTTCCACTGTTTTTAAGATCCAGAACATCATCTGGTGTTTTCAGATTCCCTGCAGTACCTTTTACTATGCAAACCTCGTCAAAAATCTCTATTTCTGCTCCCAGAGACTGACAGGCTTCAAGTGTGGCTATGGTGTCGGCAGAGTAGAGAGGATCGTAGAGTTCAGATTTTCCCTCAGCCAGGCACGCTAGTAAAAGCGCCCTGTGGGTGTAACTTTTAGAAGGTGGTGCCTTAACCACTCCTTTGATCTTTCCTGCCTGTTCAACTTTAAGCTCCACCAAAATCACCATTTCCTTAGCATTAATCCCTTAGCATTAATATAACTGAACTATATTCTGAACTATTAATAGTGGTATTCATAAATTTTAATTCCCAGTATTTGAAGTTTTTTTCCTAAATTACACTTCCACAGAACGCAATTAGATTTTTTATTAAAGTCCTTTTATTAAAGTTTCAAATTTTTCATCTAGCAAATGGATGATATATTCAACTTACAATTTAGCTCACTAGTTTTTAGAAAATGCCAATTAGAGCTCTATTTTAAAATGAAAGTTAAATAACAACTTCCACCACCAGATCCAGTTCCTCCATGAGGATTAATTCAACTTTTTCTCCCATTTTTCCCACTAACTCTTTACTGTAGGAAACATGGTCTAGGGTAACCTTTGATCCTTCTATGTCAATGAAACCATTTTTTTCAAGTGTTTCTGCTATCATTTGAGGATCATTTGACTGCAGATACTTTACAATTACTGGTGCTTGACCCTTGAACTCTGGTCCGATTTTATCCATCCTGGGAGTGATTTCCACCACTTTTTCACGAACATGGGGTTTCCCTTCCTGAATACTAAGGTCTTGTATACGCATGGTGCCTTTAACATCTTCCTTGAGGATTTCTAGCTGTTCGTACGTATCTTTAGAACCAGCATATATGGTGGCTGATTTTAGTGGAGTGTTTAATGGCATTTTACTACTGGCTTTGAAGCGTCTGAGTTGGCTGATTACTTCTACTCCCACTCTACCAGCATCATCAGCAGATTCATCCACCAGGCTGGGGTTAACTTCAGGCCAGCTTTGGGTGTGAATACTATTGAATGTTCCTTCCCCATCCCTGGGATCAATTCCAGTTTCATTTCCAGTTCCACTTTCAGCACTTTCTGATCCTTCCAGGTAGTAATGAATTTCCTCAGTAAAGTAGGGAGTGAATGGTGCCATGAGCCTTAAGCATGTGGAGATAACCGTGTTTAAGGTGTAAAGTGCGGCCTGTTTTGATTCTCCTTCATCATCGGTGTAAAGTCTGTATTTGACTGCTTCAATGTAATCATCACAGAAATCATGCCATATATAAGCTTGGATGCTGTTACGGGCCTTTGCAAAGTTATATTCCTCCATGGACTGGGTAACCTGTCCTACCAACTGGTTCAATCCCGATAATATCCATTTGTCCAGTGGCTTTAAGGCGGGTATTAATTTAGCTTCATCTATGTTTTTATCATAGTTTTTAAGGTGCAAGTTAACGAAGCGGAATGCATTCCAGAATTTCCTGAGGAATTTGTATCCGTGCTGCACATCCTTCCAGGCAAAGGGTACATCAGATCCAGGCACACTGTTGGATGCCCATAAACGTAGGGCATCAGCACCGTATTTTTCCACCACCTCTTCTGGTTTGATAACATTTCCCCGGGATTTACTCATCTTATGACCATCTTCCCCGAATACCATACCATTTACCACCACACTGTCAAATGGTGCTTCTCCAGTAATGGCCAGACTTCGGAGTATGGTGTAAAAGGCCCAGGTACGTATTATATCGTGTCCCTGCTGTCGGATGCTTGAAGGGAATAGTTCCTTGTATTGGGGGGATGGCCAGCCAGCTATAACCAGTGGGGTGATGGAACTGTCCATCCAAGTGTCTAAAACATCTTCTTCAGCCGTAAAATCTTCACATCCGCAACTGCAGGGTTTATTGGGTTTACTTTGGGTGGGATCAATGGGAAGTTCATCCTCGGAAGGTAAAATTACCTCTCCGCACTCGTTACAGTACCATACTGGTATGGGGGTGGCAAAAATTCGCTGTCTGCTAATGCACCAGTCCCAGTCCATGCTGCCTGTCCAGTTTAAAAGACGTGTTTTCATGTGTTCAGGCATCCATTCCATGCTTTGAGCTGCTTCAACTATCTGACTGTTCAGTTCTTTAACTGCCACGAACCACTGTTTTTTAACCAGAATCTCGATGGGTGTTTTGCACCTCCAGCACTGCCCCACATTCTGATCCACTTTTTCTTTTTTGATGAGGAATCCTTCCGTTTCAAGGTCCTTCACAATGGCTTCTTTACATTCCTTGAGAGTGAGTCCACTGTACTTTCCGCAGACATCCTGCATTATTCCCTGTTCATTAATGGCTTCAATAATCTCCAGGTCGTAACGGTTAACCCAAGTTACATCAGTCTTATCCCCGAAGGTACAGATCATAACTGCACCGGTACCAAACTCTGGATCAACTTCTTCATCAGTGATGATTTCCACTTCCCGGTTGAACAATGGAAGCTGAACTTTTTTCCCAGTAAGGTGCTGGTAGCGTTCATCTTCAGGGTGGACCACTACTGCTACACATGCTGCAAGTAATTCTGGCCGGGTGGTGGCAATACGTACACCAGATTCACCGGAAGCATCAGGAAATAGGAGGTAGTTCAGGTATGTTTCATTTTCCTGGTACTCAACTTCTGCAAAAGCGATGGCAGTTTCACAGCGGGGACACCAGTTCACCGGGTGCACTGCCCGGTAGATAAGGCCCTCATGGTACATCTTCAGGAAACTCTTCTGGGTTTTCTCCTTGTACTCAGGGGTCATGGTCACATATTCCTGTGTCCAGTCCTGGGAATAACCCATGCGTTGCATCTGAGTCTTCATACCTTTAATATTCTCACCAGTTAATTCAATGCACATCTGCCGGAATTCTTCCCTGGGAACATCATTTTTTTTAATACCATGGATTTCTTCCACCTTGACCTCGGTGGGTAGGCCATGACAATCCCATCCCTGGGGGAAAAGAACTGAATATCCCTGCATACGTTTCCATCTGGCTAATAGATCCATGTATAACCAGTTTAGTACGTGGCCTATGTGAATTGAACCGGTAGGGTATGGTGGTGGTGTGTCTATAATGTAACGGGGTCGTTTATCATCTTTGTTAAACCGGTAAAGGTCGTTCTTTTGCCAGGTTTCCAGCCATTCAGTCTCTTTTTGGTGATGGTAATCCTTGGGAACCTCAATTTCTTTCATATCTAGTACTCCTCTAAAATGGAAATCTTTATAAAATCTAAAATCAGCCATTGATAGCTAAATTAGTATTAATTAAACTAGATTGATACAAATTAAAATATATATGCTTTCAAGTTAAGTATTTTGTAAGTTTATTAGGCAATGTATTATATTTTAAACTGAGAAATAGTTTAAGGTATAGTCAAATTATGGTATAAAGTTACGTTAAAAAAACTAGGAAAAATAACTTTGTCCCAAACAAGTTATAGCCACCATTATTATGTTAGGCAACGGTGATAACAAATGGAAATGCTGTGGTTTTACATTGCTGTAATCTTGGCCATAAGTGATGAAGTACATGGTCAAATATTCTGGAAGCTGTTTTTCGACTTCTACGTACTACTGGCTGGATTAATCAAAAAGATTGTAGGATCCACTATTACCATGTGGATAGTTCATGAACTCTTGGAAGCCATATTCCACTTCATATTACTTTCAATTCTATTCCTCTCTCTGGAAATTGGAATCCTAGCTGCTGCAATCCATTTAGTAATCGATCTGTACCATGAAGCGGTTGGGCTGGAGATGAACTGGTTACAGCACCGTGCACTACACTTCACAGTTGAATCACTGTTTTTCATTATGATACTGGGTGTTTGAATCAATAACATTCAATTTTGTGTTATTAAAAACAGTAATGGTGATGATCCTTAGATAGGGGTTTTAAGTTAAGTTCCATTTAGGTTCTTACAACTTGAGTTATAAAAGTTAATATAATCCTTCTAAAAGACAATTAAATGAGGAAAGTTTATGCCTGTAATAAAATTCACCTATAAAGACTTGGAAGATTTATTAAAACAACCAATTGACAAGGATGAACTCATAGACCTACTTCCTATGATCAGTAGTGATATTGAGGATTATGATGATGAACAAGTGAAGGTAGAATTCTTCCCTAACCGTCCAGATTTCCTCAGTGTGGAGGGAGTGGCTCGAACCATCAAAGGTTTTCTGGGAATAGAAGTAGGTATCCCACAATATCATCTGGAACCATCCCACACTAGCATCACTATTGACCCTGAACTAAAAGATATCCGGCCTTACACTGCCTGTTGTCTGGTTTTAGATGTTCAACTTACTGAAGATAAATTAGTACAGGTCATGGACTTCCAGGAAGACTTACACTGGGTTATGGGCAGGGACAGGAAAAAAGTAGCCATAGGTATCCATAACCTGGATGTATTGAAAGGACCTTTCCGTTATCTGGCTGCCGATCCAGATGAAACATCCTTCAAACCCCTGGAAATGGATGAAGAGATGACCCTCAGAGAGATACTCACAGAACACAAGAAAGGAAAAGCATACGCACATTTGTTAGACCAATATAACAAATATCCTTTGATCATGGATTCAGAGGATCAAATTCTTTCAATGCCACCAATAATCAATGGAGAACTCACAAAACTCACTGCAGACACTAAAAATCTATTTATCGACGTTACTGGAACAGAAAAACAGGCTGTGGAGCGCACATTAAACATTATAGCCACTAGCTTCGCAGAAGCAGGAGCCCAAATCCAGACCATGGAAAACATCTACCCAGATGAAACATTCACCAGACCAGACCTAACACCAAAAGAAAAAGTTCTTAGGGTTAAAAATACAGAAAAAATCACAGGACTCTCTTTAACTCCTCAAAATGTGGTTGAAGCCCTGGAAAAGGTGCGTCTCAGTGCTGAGATCATTGATGAGGATAGGATTAAGGTTAAAATTCCACCTTACCGGGTGGACATACTCCATGAGGTTGACCTCATCGAAAATGTGGCTATTGGTTATTGCTTCAGGAAAATAGAACCAGAACTCCCACGTGTGGCTACTGTGGGCCGGGAAGACCCTTATCAGGATTTCGATCAGAACGTGCGGGAGATCATGAATGGTTTATCATTTTCTGAGGTCATGAGTTTAATGCTCACCAATGAAGAGAGTCATTACCATAAAATGAAACTCAGAGAAACAGAAAGGGTAGAAGTGGCCCAGCCCATCAGCCAGGACCGAACCATGATAAGGCAGAGTCTTCTTAATGGCTTACTAGAATTTTTAGAAGATAACAAACACGAAGAACTCCCTCAGAAGATTTTTGAAGTTGGAGAGACAGTCTTTCTGGATAGTGAGAAAGAAACCATGACAGTGGGGGTTAAAAAGATGGCAGCCATGGTCACCCACTCCCAAGCAAACTTCACCGAGATAAAATCCATCAGTGACTCATTTATAAGAAATCTTGGCCTGGAAATGCAACTAGAAGATTTGGATCATCCTAGTTTCATCAAAGGAAGATGTGCCCAGTTGAAAGGTTTAAAAAAAGGAACATCTAGAGTAATGGTAGAAGGATACTTTGGAGAGATGAATCCCGAAGTAATAACTAATTTCCAGCTTGAATACCCAGTTATAGCTCTAGAAGTTGAGTTTAAACATTTTTAAAAAAAATTTCAAAAACTATTTAAGAGGGCTTTAATAACTATATGATCTGAGGGTTATAATGATTTGAAAGCACTCAAAATGAATTAAAAAAGGTTTAAAAATATTTAAAGAGCATTTAACAATAATTAAAAAATTTTAAAAGGAATAAATTAAAAAGGAATAAATTAATTATTTTATGTTTATTCTCCCATTATGGTTACTGTTAACTTCCGATGCCTTGGTCCGTCCAGTTCAACAAAGAATATGCTCTGCCAGGTGCCCAGCATCAACCTACCATTCTCAATAGGTATTGTTTCGCTACCTCCAATTAAGAATCCACGGATATGACTATCTGCATTGTTATCAATACGGTCATGCTGGTAGCCTGCATTCTGGGGAACAAGTTTCTGTAATGCTAATTTAAAATCAGAGATTAAACCAGATTCATTCTCGTTTATAGCCACTCCAGATGTTGAGTGACGACTGTATACATTTAACAGTCCCTCTTTAATACCACTACGTGTTAAAACGCCCTCCACTTCACGGGTTATATCCTGTATTTCCACCCTTTCTGAAGTTCTAATTTCAATTATTTCGCGGATAGTTTTCAATAAACATTCACCCCCTTATTAAAGATTAGTGATTTTGGATTTGAGCAATTAATCCCATAAACGCTTGAATTCCATAAAAATTCCATAATTGCCATGGTTACAATTTAGACATCTTATCATTACCATATAATTGTTTTAATCGATTTTTTTTAATTAATTGTTAAATAATTGATGTTAAATAATTGAATCTGATAATTTGATCGAATATTCTAATAATGTTTCTAATATTATGAAGGTACTATAGAGGTACTGATAAGTAATAATATAATAATTTTTTCTAAAAGACCAGGAATTGTGTTTCAACTTCGCTTTGATCCATAATCCTTTCACAGTAGTGGCAACGAAGTATTAAGGGGTCGTTATCAAGTACGGTGAAACGGGTGTTAACCGGCTCCTCAGTGTTAGTGATACAGTTGGGATTGGAGCAAGTTAGAATATTCTTAATTTCATCTAAAAGATTGACTTTACCTTTGGCAACAATTTCATAATCTCTGATAATATTAATGGTGGCGTGGGGTGCTATAAGTGCAATTTCATCCACTTCACGCGATGCAAGTTCCCTTCCTTCAATTTTAACAATGTCCTTACTTCCCATCTGACTTGATTGCACATTCATAGCCAGGGTAACCGAAGTTTTCGAACTGGGAAGGCCCAGAATTTTAAGGACCTTAAGGGCGTTATTAGCACTTATGTGGTCGATCACTGTACCATTTTTAATGGGTTTTACCTTCAATTCTCGAGGAGTTTTCATGATACACCCTTTGCTAATTCTAATGATTATATTCAAATATTCTAATGATTACTATTCAAATAATATTTTATAAGATTATCCCCAGGCATGTGAAAGTGGATTTATGAAAATTTTAAACACCATAAAATTGATTTTATATTGAATTCTTACATGCAAACAGTTTCTAACATTTAAAAGCATCTTAAATAATTTAAAATAGATTTTTTGAATTAATTAATACTTTTCTAATAAAAAAAATTAGTAAAGAAGAAAAAAATTTATTAATTTATTTTTTAGGGTCCAGAGTTAGTTCTATGAACTTTGCATACACTGGTCTGGTTAAAAATATTCCAATTAGAACTCCCAGAACAGTGGTGAATGCGAAACCAGAGAGAACACCTATTCCAGTAGCACCACGACTGAAACCTATGTAGGCCAGTGGTAGCATGGCAGCTATAAGGGTTCCGGCAGCTGCGAATATGATGAAAAACGCCTTTTTTATCTGTGTGCGGACTCCAGAGATTCTTTTCTTCTCACGGAATCCTTTAAGCACTTCATCAGTGATTATGATCTGATCATCAACTCCAGTACCAATAGCTGCCAGTATACCTGCAATGGCTGCCAGGTCAATGTTCCAGTGGATTACAGCTGCAGCACCTAGAATCAGAATAAGTTCAGCTATGGTGGTTAACATAATGGGAATAACCAGTATAGGCCGACGATATCTGATCATTATGATGGCCGAGATTACCAGCAAGGCAAGAACTCCTGCTATTAGCGCTCCATTTTTAAACTGATCTCCTAGTTCTGCAGAAACACTGCTCACACCCACTATTTTAACCTTAACTGGGAGAGCACCAGACTGGAGTAATGTTTGAATACTTTTTGCCTCTTTCTGTGCCTCTTCCTTAGTAGCTTCCCCACCACTGATCATTACCTCAGTGGATGGCTGTCCATTAGCCAGTTCAGCAGAAAGCTCTGGAGAAGTGATTAACTCATCATCAAGGTACATCTCCACAGGCACCCCTGCCTGTCCCTTAGCTACTTGGGCAAAACGGTTAGCACCCTCCAGTGAAACCTTAAACGGAACTTGCCATTGGGTTCCCATAACCTGATATGGTTGTACATTGGTGATATCAGAACCCACCAGAGCGGTCTTGTTGTTAATTTTGGCTTCGAATTTACCATTGGTTCCCACGATTTTGGCCACATCATCGGGTTGAACTCCAGCAATTTCCACAATCACATTCTGATTTCCACTGGGATAGACTTTAACATCTTTCACACCGAAAATGTTCAACCTTTTATCCAGAACTGCGGTAACCGTGCTCATGGTGGCTGAGTCCACTGGTTGTTCCAGCTGTATCTGAATCACGGAACCACCCTTTAGATCTAAACCTTCTTGTATTCCGAAGGCAGATATTGCTGCTATACTTCCAATTACCAGCAAGATAAGTAGTAAAACTCGTTTATCTTTGAGAAGTTCTTCGTATCTCATTTTCTTGCCTCCATGTACCATCTAAGGATTCCAAGGTTCATGAGCCAGGTGGCCAGAACATCTGCTACAAGTCCTATTATCAGCACCGCAGCAATGTTAGCCAGGGTTGAGGCAGCAGGTATTAAGAAAATTGTAACCACATATAAGGCAGCCATAGAACCAATAGCTGCTGCAGCCATGGTCAGACCTGTTTTCATGGCATCAATAGCTCTTTCAGTCACGCTACCTTCGGTTCTTTTCAGAACCCGGGTGGTAAGCAGTATATCCGTGTCTACACTGTAACCAATAAGCATGAGTAAAGCACCCACCGAGGCAACGGAAAGGGGTATGCCAAAGAGGCTCATTCCTCCAATGGCAATGATGATATCAGAAAGGGCTGCAAGAATAACTGCCATGCTGGGCACAAAATTACGGAATATAATAAACACAGTAATGCTCATAAAGATGAAAGCAAATGCCAGTGCATAGTAAACCTGGGTCATTGATTCTTTACCCAGAACCGGACCCACAGAGCGGTAACTGGTTATATTCCCGGTTCCCTTCAGTACTGATGCTAGTTTTACCACGTCTGTATCTCCAACTATCTCCACAGTGGCCTGATTGTTACTAATTGTAACATCAACCTGAGATTTGTTAAGCCCCTTACTAATCAATGATTGCAAATCACTTTGACTAATGGGTTTTTGCAGATCCACCACAGCCACGGTACCACCTTTAAGCTCAATACCCTGTTCAAGGCCTATGGTGGCGGTTATTAAGAGGGCGATAATGGTGATCACCACTGGAATGGCGATGAGTGGTTTGTATGATTCCAGAAACTGTTCTAACTTTAACAATCTAATCACCAGAGTTTCCTGTTATTTCCTATTATTAAAAATTGGATTATGATTATAATATGGAATTTAAATTTCAAATCCCGTATAAAGGGAGGTCTTCTTCTGTTACAATTCTTTTAACCTCTTCAATTAATTGATCTGTTTTTTTATTACCAGTTTTAACCAGGAAGGATTTAATCATACGCCCACCACGGGGTTCTATTTTCTCTCTCATCCTCTCAATTACCTTCTGACCACCGGAACTCCCCATAGTGGCAAACAGGATAACATCTTTACCTTGGAAGTTGCACTGGTCAATGAGGGTTATGATTGCTGGTGCTGGTTTACTGGCCCAGGTGGGGCTACCCACATATACCAAATCGTAATCTGTGAGGTCAACAGTTTCAGGTTTTATCAAAGTTTTATTTTCACGAAAGGCATCCACTGAAGCTTTAAGATAATTCAATGCACCATCTCTTGCATTGAGATCTGTGATTTCAATATAATCTGCATTGACTTCCTGGGCTAATGTCCTGGCTACCAGGGCGGTTTTCCTGGTTCTTGAGTAAAACAGAATCATTGTTTTCATTATTTACCTCAAAATAATCAGGTTAATTTTTAACTGTTATATTTTATTATTTGTAATGGTTTTAATGAACTTGGTTAAATAATTAATGCCATTTTCATTCATCCCTTATTAAGTGAGATGGATGGTATTCAGTTTTTTATTGGAAATTTTTTATTGAAATTATTATTAATTATGTGATAAATTATATGTGAAAATGGTTAAGGTTATGTTTAAATGTTTAAGATTTTTCTAAAAAAATAATTGAAAGGAATGTGAATTGTCCCCTTTAGGTTAGGCTTATTTAGGGGTGCAATCCACAAGCTTCCAGGGACATTGTTTCTGGGAAACCACACATGATGTTCATATTGGCCACTGCTGCACCTGAAGCACCTTTAACCAGGTTATCAATTGCAGAAACAACAACTAACCGTCCATTTTCATCGATTTCAAAGCAACCAATATGGCAGAAGTTGGATCCTCGCACAGCACTTAAACGTGGCATTTCCCCCGCATCCAGAACCCGGACAAATGGTTCATCACGGTAGTGGTCCTGATAACTATGTAGCACATCTTCGGAACTAATTTCTTTCTTGGGGAAGCAATGAATGGTGGTTAAAATCCCTCTGATAACCGGTACCAGATGTGGGGTGAAGGAAACCCGAACATCAGCATACTTTCCCAGTTTTTCCTGAATTTCGGGCATGTGACGGTGGTTGGTGACAGCGTAGGGTACTATATTGTCACTTATGTTGGGATAATGGGTTGCAGGGGTGGGGTTTATTCCAGCACCACTAACCCCGCTTTTAGAGTCAGCAACTATAGTTTCTACCAGTTTTTCTTTCACCAGGGGGATACTGGCAAGGATGGCTCCGGTGGGATAGCATCCAGGGTTAGCAACCAGATTAGCTTTTTTTATCTCATTTCGATACATTTCAGGCATACCATAGACTGCATCCAATGGTCCTGTATGTTTAAGACCATACCACTTTTCGTATACTTCAATATCATCGAAACGGTAGTCACCGCTTAAATCAACCACTTTAACTCCTCTTTCAACCAATTCAGGGACAATTTTCATGGAAGCTCCGTGAGGGGTGGCAGTGAACACCAGATCAACATCCAAATCACCGGGTGTTCTGTTTTCGAAATTCAAATCAACATCCTGTAGATGGGGGTGGACCCTTTGCACGGGTGTGTCAGCGTACTGCCGGGAAGTGGCTGCTACTACTTCAACTTCTTCATGTGTCTCGAGGAACCTTAGTAGTTCTCCTCCTGTATAACCACTGGCTCCAATAATCGCTACTTCTAACATAAGTCTCACATACATTCCTTTGTTGGGATGACTATTATAATATTTTATAGTAAAACTTAGTTTTGGGAAGTAAATAAAAACATTTAGGAAGAATTCAAGACACTTGTATGTAACCTTTTAAAATTTTAAGTTATTTAAAACAGTTGATATTGGCCTTTAAACTTCTATTTACTTCTGATAAAAATGTAATACTTATGCAATACTTATGTAATAGCACTATTTAACGTTTGACTAATTAGATCACTACTAGTTTTAAATTTCGGTAATTCTTTAAAACTATAGGAAGTTATTTAAATGACTTAGGATATTGTAAGTTTAAGACTAATGTCAGATCAAAACTTTTAAAAATGCAATAAAAAGCGCCAAACTAATTGAATTTAGCATAAAATGTTTAAAAGTGATTATAAAATACCATTGAAATCGTCAATGAAATCACCAATTCATCTATTTTTACACCGAGCTTTGATACACCCCACTGTTTGAAAATAGGTTCATTTTTTATATGATAAAAAAAGTTTTATGATGAATAGAGCATTTTTTTTACGGGTGAGGGGCATGGGATATCTAGTTTGTGAAAAGTGTCATTCAAAATACAGATTGAAACCAGGTGAGTTGCCTTCTGATTTTTCAGTTTGTTCATGTGGTGGTAAACTGCAGTATGTAAAGGATTTAAATTCATCAAAACCATCATCATCTGGCTTAAATTTCAGAGCCTTTGGATATAAGCTCAGTAGGAATAAAATGCTCTTTGCTGGGGTTTCTCTGGTGTTATTGTTTATTGTGGTTGGATTAGCTTTGGCTTTCCTTGATCATGGTAGCAGCAATCCTATGGGAAACAATAGCACTGAAAATGATAGTTATTTTGCTGATGTTCAGGTCCCACCCCAGAGTGCATCTCAAGTGGTAATGGGGGCCAACTATATAAAGGTTCCTCAGGGAGCGAAAGTGGTAACCCAGGTGGATCGGATCATAAAGGATCCTGCCACTAAAATTAATCTTATAGGGTGTTAGATTTAATGTGAAAATCTGGGCAATTTTAACTGATTGTTTTGCTTAAATTTGTGTGTATTATAGTTGGTTTATAAAAGTACATTTCAAAATCTTGTTATATTAATTTTAAAGGGTTTTTATATCGAAAAACTTAAATAATGGCTTTTACATAGTATTTTTAGTGATTAAAATGAAAATGCCATTAGTTCACGATATAAAAAACCCTAAATGTAACTTGTTAGACGTAATATTTATAGATATCGACTCTAGAGAAACTCGGCAGGAATTAAGTCGAAATGGAATGAAACCAGTTAATAAAACGTTAGATGCTATAAAAATTAGATTAATCGCCATGTTTTATGGAATTATATTAAATATGTTGTTAATGAGTTAAATAACAGTGAAGATTTGAGAAAAGCATTCAGGTTCAAATCGACTTTAGATTATTTAGAACTTTCAGAGGTTTTCTCACGCTTTGACGACTGCCAAGTACTTGAATTTGTTTTGAAACGTTTAAATAAAGAATTTAAAAAGGATGTGAGGGGAAATAGGAAGATAATCATTGATTCAACGGATATCCGTTTTAGAATAAATCTTGAAAAAAGGTATTATGATGATCGAACTTTAGAAGAAAATGGCTATGAATTTGGCTTTTCTAGCTCCAAAAAGAAATTTATTGGAGGAAAATTAACAATAGCCATGGATTACGACACTTGCCAACCATTAGCCATGCTATTCCACCCCGGTGCAGTTCACGACAGCCAAATTTATCTAGAAATCCTAGAAGACCTGAAAAGAAGAAGAATACTAAAAAAAGGAGACTTAGTGCTAGCTGATAAAGGCTATTTCAGCTTCAAAAACTATGGGTCTGGATTAATGGACTATAAAATCGTTCCTTTAATCCGACCAAAGAAAAATACACGAAAAGACAGAGTTTTCAGCCAATTTAACTACCCATTAGAGTTATGCTGTGTGGAAACTCCATTAAAAACATTATACAGACGTCTAGTGACTAAATTAAGTAAATTATACGACAAATGGGACTATTTAAAGTCCATACGAAGCAAAATTGAAGCTTTTATCAAATTCTTCAAGAATGGAGTCGGTTATGAACAAGTACCATCTTATACATACAAATCAGTAGCAAAAACGACATATTTAAGTGTACTTTTAGCAGCCTTAATAGTATCCAAACTAAAACCAGATAACAAGCAACTACAACGGCTCGCTGAAATGTAAAAATCTAACACCCTATGTATTATAATGTTTTTATAAATTTTTGTTTAAATCCTAAGCATGCCGACAATTATAGAAATATTACACAGATCATTTCCTATCCTAGCAGGTTATGTCTTTGAGATATGATAAATGAGAATTTACTCCATATTACGGAATTAATGTCTTTTATACTAAAACTAATTTCAACTTGAACATGTCTGCCAATGCGCAACATATTTATATAACCTCTAACCCAGTGATAAATTACCAATTGAGAAAAAAATATGGAGATGATATTGTGGCACAATTAGGTGGACAAGGACAACCTATTATTATAATGCCTGAAGGTTCTTCTCGAGTTTTAGGAAGAGACGCTCAGAGAGTGAACATTATGGCTGGAAAAGTTCTCGCAGAAACAATCAGAACCACTCTTGGACCCAAGGGAATGGACAAGATGCTGGTAGACAGTATGGGAGATATCGTAGTTACTAACGATGGTGTAACCATCCTCAGGGAAATGGACATCGAACACCCTGCAGCTAAAATGCTGGTGGAAGTTGCTAAAACCCAGGAAGATGAAGTGGGAGATGGAACCACCACTGCAGTTATCATAGCTGGAGAACTCCTCAAAAAAGCCGAAGACCTCCTGGACCAGGAAATACACCCCACCACCTTGGTAATGGGATACCGCCGAGCCGCAGCCAAAGCACAGGAAATCTTAAACGAAATTGCCATTGATGCTAATGACAGCGAAACTCTCAAAATGGTGGCTATGACTGCCATGACTGGTAAAGGAACTGAAAAAGCACGTGAACCACTGGCAGATCTGGTAGTAAGTGCAGTTATGCAAGTGGAAGAGGATGGAAAAGTAGACCAGGATCATATAAACATCCACAGGATACAAGGTGCTACCATTAACGACTCAACAATTGTTAATGGGGTGGTAATTGACAAAAGTAGAGCAGACAATTCAATGCCGAAAACAATAGAAGATGCTAGAATAGCTCTACTCAAATATCCTATAGAAGTCAAAGACTTGGAAACTGATGCTAAAATCAAACTCACTGACCCGGCCCAGATGCAGGCTTTCATAGAACAGGAAGAACAGATGATCAAGGACATGGTTGATAAAATCGTGGACACTGGAGCCAACGTGTTATTCTGTCAGAAAGGAATTGATGATCTGGCACAGCACCTGCTGGCCAGGGAAGGAATCTTGGCTGTTAAAAGGGTGAGAAAATCTGACATGGAACGCTTAGGTAAAGCAACTGGCGGTCAGCTGGTAACCAACATTGAAGATTTGACATCAGAAGACCTGGGAAAGGCTGGTAAAGTCTATGAGAAGAAGATCTTCGATGAAGTACTAATCTTCGTGGAAGAATGTGTTGAACCAAAGGCAGTATCCCTCATACTCCGGGGAAGTACCAGACACGTAGCTGAAGAAATAGAAAGGGCAGTGGAAGATGCTATTGGAGTGGTTTCAGCCACATTGGAAGATGGAAAAGTGGTAGCTGGAGGCGGAGCACCAGAAATAGCCATAGCCAAAGGATTAAAAGAATACGCGGACACCATAAGTGGCAGAGAACAGCTGGCAGTAGCAGCATTTGCCGAAGCCCTGGAAGTTGTACCCAAAACCCTAGCAGAAAACGCAGGACTGGACCAGATCGATGCACTGGTGGATCTAAGAGCAGCCCATGAAAATAATCCATACATGGGATTAGATGTCTTTAAGGGTGATGTAACTGATATGAAGGAAGCAAAGGTCATTGAACCTCATCGAGTAAAAAAACAGGCCATTCAATCTGCAGCTGAAGCAGCAGAGATGATCCTCCGTATCGATGATATGATAGCTTCCTCAGGCCCAAGCGAACCTGACATGGGTGGAATGGAAGGCATGGGCGGAATGCCCGGTGGAATGCCACCAATGTAAGTCCCATTGGACTAACATCCCTATTTTTATTCTTTTTAATAATATTTACTCATTTTTTTAGATTTTTTTATTAATGCATTGTTTTAGTCTCGATTAAATTATAGAAACTATATCAAAATTATATTAGGTAAACCTAATTTTTATATACTAATTCAACCCACTATTTTTAGGTGAGCTTAAATGACATCTGAGAAAACCGTGAGTGCAAATGCAGAGGAATATCTGGAGGTTCTCTATAAACTTTCACTGGAAGAAAGACCGGTGAAGACTACTAAAATTTCTAAAAAACTAAACATAGCCCCGGCAAGCGTTACACAGATGTTAAAAAAACTAGAAAAGGCTGGTTATGTTCATCATTCTCCTTACAAGGGAGTTACACTCACTGAGGAAGGATACACCATTGCCTCAAAGGTAACCCGAAAGCACCGTCTTCTGGAACGATTCCTGCACGATATACTTCACATAAAAATGGATAAGATACATGAACAGGCTTGTGAAATGGAACACTCGCTTTCAGATGATGCTGAACGGGCGATATGCCAGCTATTAGATCAGCCTGATGAATGTCCTGATGATGGGGAATTGATACCAGTCTGTGACTTTAAATTTGAAACCTGTGAGGAATGCCGAAAACGCAGGTTAGAAGAAGTAAATGAAGTTGGAAAACGGGATAAAAATTTAGTTGCTCTTACCAGCATGAAAAAATCGGAAATAGGCAAAGTTTCTTTTATCAGGGGGGATTATAAGGTTATCCGTAGATTAATGGATATGGGTATCACCATAGGTGTTGAAATATGTATTCTGGAAGTGGCACCATTCAAAGGACCAGTGGAAGTTCTGGTTAGGGGATCCAGACTTGCATTGGGGAGATCTATTGCCCGTAACGTATTTGTAGAAGTCATCAAGGATCACACGCCTCACACCCAAGGAGCACTATCATATGGTTAGGCTGCCCAGTTGTATAGAAAAAGAAGAATATGAGAAGAAACTTTCAAAAATAGGTTCTGAAAAAACCCCTTCAAAGGATTCTTCTCCCTATGATTTAAACATAGCTCTGGCAGGAAATGCCAACGTGGGTAAAAGTGTTATTTTTAATTATTTAACTGGTTCTGACCAGGTGGTTGGAAACTGGCCCGGTAAAACAGTGAAACTTGCCCAAGGAAATCTCCTGCATCATGGTCAGAAAATCCATATAATCGACCTTCCTGGAATATACTCCTTTTCAACCTTCTCCATGGAGGAAATCGTATCCAGAGAATACATAGCTTTTGATAACCCTCATGTTGTAATCAATGTTTTAGATGCCTCAGTCTTGGAGCGAAATTTATTTTTCACTCTGCAATTGATGGAAATGGAAGTGCCCATGGTAATTTGTGTCAATCAGATGGACATTGCCCGACAAAAAGGATATGAAATTGACATTAAAAAATTAGAAAAAGCTCTGGGAGTTCCTGTAGTAGCCACGGTGGCAGTCACTGGTGAAGGTTTATCTAAACTGGTGGATGAAGCAGTTAAGGTAGCTAAAAATTATAAAAAACCAGATAAGGTTTTAGAATATGGTGGTGAAGTTGAAAAAGCCATTAAAGAGCTTTCTACCTTTCTGTTATCTGAAAATATAGACATTGGCTATCCTGCCCGGTGGGTTGCCATCAAACTCCTAGAAAATGATCCGGAAATTAATAAAATGGTGCTTGCGGAATCTGTTCGGGCAATACAGTACTCCAATCACCTGGCACTCGAACTGGAAAAGATTCATGATGAGCCCTCTTTTGCCATCATTGCCTCGGAACGATACGTTCTGGCAAATAAGTTCGCTGCTGGGGCTCAGAAACAGACTAAATTCAAAATGACCTTATCTGAGAAACTGGATAAAGTATTAATTCACCCAGTGTACGGTTATTTCACATCAGCTCTGGTAATAATTGCATTGTTAGTCTGGACTTTTCTGGTGGGTAATTTTATATCAGGACTTATTACTGATGCTCTGAATTTCTTCCAACCCGTTGATCCAGCCTTATCAGGTCCTGCAATTGCAGTGTTATGGAATGGTGCATTTGGAGGTTTTGTGGCAGGTTTAACACTTATTGTTCCCTTTGTGATCCCATTTTATATTCTACTGGCTTATATTGAGAACTCAGGACTTTTAACCAGAGTGGCATTTATGATGGATAGTTTTATGCAAAAAATAGGTTTGCATGGTAAAGCTCTCATACCACTTATCTTGGGATACGGGTGTAGTGTCCCAGCCATTGACAGCACAAGAATATTGGAAACGCGGCGAGAAAGACTTTTAGCAGCATTTGCAATTACTTTTGCTCCCTGCGCCGCACGGACCATAATCATACTCAGTTTAGTGGCCATTTTTGTAAGCATATGGTGGGCCCTGGCACTTTACATTTTGGATTTAATGATAATATTTATCATGGGTAAAATTGCCCTTAAGGCCATGCCTGGAGAGTCCACCAGTCTTATCATGGAAATGCACTCTTTGAGAATTCCTTCATCAAATGTCATTTTAAAACAGACCTGGAACCGTACAAAATCCCTTACTTATCTGGTATTCCCCATTTTCATAGCAGGAAGTGCATTAATCCAGTTATTCTATGTGCTGGGAGTTCTTGGACCTATAAGTGATTTCATGACTCCTCTGACAGTTGGGTGGTTAATGCTCCCTGCATTTGCAGGAATACTCCTAATTGTGGGTGTTGTACGTAAAGAATTTGTATTACTAACTTTGGTATCGTTTGTGGGGACTGATCTATCCCTTGCTCTTAGTTCCCAGCAATTCATTGTTCTGGCTTTGGTAGGGATGCTCTACTTGCCATGCCTATCTACTATAAGCATATTAATCAGGGAATTTGGAATCAAGTCAGCAAGCATTATATCCGCAGCTAATTTAATCACTGCTTTTTTGGTGGGAGGTATTGTAGCACACCTCTTATCTCTTTTCTTATAGATTTTATAATCCAAGCATTATGTAATCATAATCCATCTAATTTATAATGATTAATCATAATTTATCATGATTAATAATAGTAAAATATATATAGTAAGAACAACTTACTAACCATCAGAATTAAAAAACTGATTTAAAAGCAGATAATGGCGGGAGAAGAATGGTACGTGATACCACAGTCCTCTTGGATGAGAGAAGAGTTTTCAAACCAAGCGAAGAAATCAAACAAATGGCCCATGTAAAAGATTGGGAAGAGGAAATCGAGAAAGGTAAAGATATTGAAAAATACTGGTCAGAGAAAGCTGAACAGTTCGAATGGTTCCAGAAATGGGATAAAGTTCTGGATGATTCCAATAAACCCTTTTTCAAATGGTTTGTAAACGGAAAGATCAATTTAGCTTACAATGCTGTGGACCGGTGGATTAAAACCGAGAAAAGAAACCAGGTAGCGATTCTCTACATAAATGAGCGCGGTGAAGAAGAAAAGATAACTTTCTATGAATTATACGTGCAGGTAAATAAACTGGCAAACGCCCTTAAAAACCTGGGAGTTAAAAAAGGGGACACAGTTTCCACCTACATGCCCATGTGTCCTGAGCTGTTGATTGCATTACTGGCCTGTACCAAAATCGGAGCCATACACAGTGTGGTTTATTCAGGACTAAGTGTTGGAGCCTTTGTGGATCGTATAAACGATGCTAAAGCCAAAGTACTCTTCACAGCTGATGGGACCTACAGAAGAGGGAAAATTATTAACCTAAAGTCCATTGCTGATGAAGCCATACTGCAGTGCCCCACAGTGGAAACTATTGTGGTGGTAAACCACACCGGCACACCCATAGAAATATCAGAACTATCTGGAAGAGAAATCTTCTTTGATCGGCTGGTGGAAGGTGAACCCTCCCATTGCAAGCCGGAACCCATGGATGCTGAGGATCCACTCTTTATCCTTTACACATCTGGAAGCACAGGTAAGCCCAAAGGAGTTCTGCACACAGTTGCTGGTTATATGGTGGGAACAGCCACCACACTTCGCCAAGTGTTTGACATCCATGATGATGATCTCTGGTGGTGTACAGGGGATATTGGCTGGATCACCGGACACAGCTATGTGATCTACGGACCACTACTCCTGGGAACCACCACTGTGGTATATGAAGGAGCACCAGACTACCCAGACCCAGGGGTGTGGTGGAAGATTGTGGAAAAATATGGTGTAACCAAATTCTACACTGCACCTACTGCCATCCGACACTTAATGCGATTCGGAACCAGATACACCAACTTGTACAACTTGGACTCCCTTCGTATTCTGGGAACAGTGGGAGAACCAATAAATCCCGAAGCTTGGATGTGGTATTACAAAAATGTGGGTAAAGAAAAATGTCCCATCATGGATACCTGGTGGCAAACCGAAACAGGCATGCACCTTATATCACCACTGCCAGTTTCACCACTTAAACCAGGCTCAGCCACCCGGCCACTACCCGGAATTGATGCTGATGTGGTAGATGCCGAAGGCAACCCGGTTCCCATGGGAAAAGGAGGATACCTGGTCATTAAAAAACCATGGCCTGCCATGTTCCGAACACTCTATAAGGATGAAGAAAGATTCCTTGATGTTTACTGGAAAGAATATCCAGGATGCATATACCGGGCAGGTGACATGGCCCGCAAAGATGAAGACGGGTACTTCTGGATCCAGGGAAGAAGCGATGATGTATTGAAAATAGCAGGTCACCGCATAGGATCAGCAGAAGTAGAATCAGCCTTTGTGGCCCACCCTGCAGTGGCTGAAGCAGCAGTTATAGGAAAATCAGATCCCATTAAGGGAGAAGTTATTAAAGCATTCATTATCCTCCGGGAAGGTTATGAACTTAAAACACAACTCATTGAAGACCTAAAAAAACACGTCAGATATGAACTGGGACCTGTAGCAGTACTGGGAGAGATTGTACAAGTGGATAAACTTCCCAAAACCCGAAGTGGTAAAATCATGCGTAGGATTTTACGCGCCCAGGAAGAAGGAGAAGACCTGGGAGACACCTCAACATTGGAGGAGTAAAACCTCCAATAATATTGAGAAATACCTCAATGGAGGAATAATTTATGATTAGTCTAAAGTGAACATTTAAAAAGTGAAAATTTGATTCATAGTCAAATGTGATTTAATCTATTATTAAATAATAATAGGAGAAAATAGAGAAAATCGAGATTAAAAAGAGATTTATGAATATATGATGAAAAAAATGGTGGTTTCATGCCCCGAATAACTAGATACAGAGGTTATAAAGAACCTTATAATTCCAATGCTAATTGTAATGCGCCAAGTTATAGTGGATACTGCATGCAAGAGAAAGAAGAGATATTAAATGAACTCTCATTTAATATGATGGAGAAAATGTACCAGCGCGAGGTTTACAGCATACGCAGGAATAGAATGTCCTGGCAAATGTCTAAATAATCCCATGAGAATATGTGAAAATCTTCAAAAAAATAGAGAGGTACAGAATATAAAGGAACAAGTAGGGGGATTTTACAATGGAAACCGAAAAAACCATTGCAATAAAAGATCTAACTGCAAACCCAGCTCCTTTAGGATTGCTGGGTTTCGGTTTGACCACGGTGTTATTGAATTTGCATAATGCTGGACTTTTTCCCATTAACAGTATGATTCTGGCAATGGGAATAGCCTATGGGGGAATCGCCCAGATTATGGCATGTGCCATGGAGTACAAGAAAGGAAACACATTTGGAACAGTGGCTTTCGGGTCCTATGGTCTATTCTGGTGGAGTTTCGTCCTATTACTGGTACTTCCTAAACTGAATCTGGCAGCAGCTCCGGATAAACTATCACTTGCAGCATATCTTTTTATGTGGGGATTATTTACCCTAGTGATGTTCTTTGGAACTTTGAAACTTAGTCGAGGACTACAGGTTATCTTCGGAGCACTGGCAATCCTCTTCTTCCTACTGGCATTAGGTGATGTAACTGGTAACGCCACCATAACCTTAATCGCCGGTTATGAAGGAATATTCACAGGATTTGCAGCAGTTTACGTGGGTCTGGCACAAGTTTTAAACGAAACCTATGGCCGGGATATGTTACCCACCTAACAAATCAGATTTATTTAAATAGCTTCCCGCCTCCGAAAGCGCTATTTAAATAATAAAACTTCCTCTGGTCACCTGGAGGAAGTCTATTTTTCTTATTTTCAAATTTTTTGCATAAATCTAATATTTTAATTTAATTCATATAGGGTGTTAGATTTAATGTGATAATCTAGGCATTTTTAACTGATTTTTTTGCTTAAATTTGCGTGTATTATAGTTGGTTTATAAAAGTACATTTCCAAATCTTTTTATATTAATTTTAAAGGTTTTTATATCGAAAAACTTAAATAATGGCTTTTACATAGTACTTTTGGTGAATAAAATGAAAATGCCATTAGTTCACGATATAAAAAACCCTAAATGTAACTTGTTGGACGTAATATTTATAGATATCGACTCTAGAGAAACTCGGCAGGAATTAAGTCGAAATGGTATGAAACCAGTTAATAAGGTGTTAAGTGCCATAAAAATTAGATTAATTGCCATGTTTTATGGAATTGATATTAAATATGTTGTAGATGAGTTAAATAACAGTGAAGAGTTGAGAAAAGCATTCAGGTTCAAATCGACTTTAGATTATTTAGAACTTTCAGAGGTTTTCTCACGCTTTGACGACTGCCAAGTACTTGAATTTGTTTTGAAACGTTTAAATAAAGAATTTAAAAAGGATGTGAGGGGAAATAGGAAGATAATCATTGATTCAACGGATATCCGTTTTAGAATAAATCTTGAAAAAAGGTATTATGATGATCGAACTTTAGAAGAAAATGGCTATGAATTTGGCTTTTCTAGCTCCAAAAAGAAATTTATTGGAGGAAAATTAACAATAGCCATGGATTACGACACTTGCCAACCATTAGCCATGCTATTCCACCCCGGTGCAGTTCACGACAGCCAAATTTATCTAGAAATCCTAGAAGACCTGAAAAGAAGAAGAATACTAAAAAAAGGAGACTTAGTGCTAGCTGATAAAGGCTATTTCAGCTTCAAAAACTATGGGTCTGGATTAATGGACTATAAAATCGTTCCTTTAATCCGACCAAAGAAAAATACACGAAAAGACAGAGTTTTCAGCCAATTTAACTACCCATTAGAGTTATGCTGTGTGGAAACTCCATTAAAAACATTATACAGACGTCTAGTGACTAAATTAAGTAAATTATACGACAAATGGGACTATTTAAAGTCCATACGAAGCAAAATTGAAGCTTTTATCAAATTCTTCAAGAATGGAGTCGGTTATGAACAAGTACCATCTTATACATACAAATCAGTAGCAAAAACGACATATTTAAGTGTACTTTTAGCAGCCTTAATAGTATCCAAACTAAAACCAGATAACAAGCAACTACAACGGCTCGCTGAAATGTAAAAATCTAACACCCTATAATTCATATATTCATATAATATTAGATAGACCTCCAATTAGGTGATATATAATTATTAATTTTATTTGTTGTACTAATATAACAATACTAATTATAGAAAGTTTCAAAGAAAATTCAAGAAATTTTTAAATAATAAATAGGATTAATTTATCAAACATCGATTTTAAACCCAAAATCAACTTCACTTGCAGGCTGGCCTTCACGAATACTCCAATTTTCCATGGGAGGTTCTAAAAGCAGGATAAAAATATCATGGCCATCAATACCAGGATTTTCACCTAAATTTTTGACGATATTTTCATATAATAATTTTTTAGCTATAAATGAACGATCAGGAAATGCAGTTATCTGAATGAGAGTAACATCAGAACTACGTTCTGGTGAACATTCAAAGTATTCCTCATCCGGTTCATAAACCCGCTGAAAACGGTCAGTCAGGTATTTTAAATGACTCTACCAAGGCTTTGTGAACTCCGTCTAATATGGCTTTTTTATATAATTTTATTTTTACCTTTTCGAATCTCAATTTTTACCAGTGAACACATTTTATTAACCTGAAGTGTTTATTCATAAATTTAAGAGGGATATAAATTATCCATCCCTTTTTAAATAGATTACATGCCTTTATACTATTTTTTCTGCCAGAACAACCCAAGATAAAAAAATAGAATGAAAAAAGAAAAAAATAAAAAAGGAAAAAAATGTACTCATTCCCCAGATACGCTTTTATTGTGGGAACATTTCCAGGGGCATGTAAAACATGTTAATGTTTACTCCCCCAAGACCCACCGTACTTTCAATCTGCAGTTTAGAGGACTTTTTAGAATAGTCTTTACTTTCAATTACAGTATTGGTGGTGTTATTAACCAGTACATTGAAGTTGTTGGGTTCGAATATCAGCCCTCCCAGATCCACGGTTCCTTTAACCTGATATCCAAGATTGGAAGCTGGCTGAATCTGCAGATTCACTCCTCCAATCTGAATATTGGTATGAATGGTTCCAGTAGATGAGAACTTTTCAGGAAGGACCTGAACCGCAAAGCCCCCCAAATTAACACTCAAATCCATTCGATTAAAGGTTGAATTTCCCAGAACCACAGTTCCTCCACCAACATATTTGATGGAAGTGTTAACATTATCTAATTTTCCGTTATTATCCAAGTATAAACCAAAACCACCTACTTTGGTCTGTAAGTTGGTGTTGTAGGTGCACCTGTTACCAAGAGCTATACTGGCAGATCCACTGTCCAGTAGAAGGTTTACATCCAATACATCTCCGTTGCGTGTATAAGTTACACTGGGTTCTCTGGAGTTTTCCTCTCGTTCAATAGATATATCATAAAGGTTTTCTGATTTATTCTGGAATTTAACACCAATTCCTGATGTATTACCCTGGAAATTAATGTTAACCCGGTTAATTCCAGCTATCTGAGCGTCATTAAGCGTGTAGTTATTGCTAATTGTTTTCTCCTTCCCTTGAGGTCCGGCTATCATGTGATTTGCAGCGGCAAGCAGGGAAAATATCAGCACCAAAATAATGACAATTCCCAGAATTCTTATAGTCTTCATCTATAAAACCCCCAGTATAAGACTTATCACAATAATAATCAGGGCAGGAATTCCCATGACTGATAGGAATGATTTGCCTATCCCTATTTTGTGTTCAGCATCTACAGCTACTGCAGCAATGACTACCATCCAGATAATCATTAATAAACCTAATAAAAACGATGAGAACACTGAACCTGTCAGCATCAAAGTTGCCAGTCCAAAAATCCCCAGTAAATAGGAAACAGAAATAAAACCAAAAAGTCCAAAGGTATTTTTAAAGTCACCTTCACCCTTAAAAATAAAAATAGCAACTAAGTAACTTATAATTGCCCATATTAGTGTTTTTATCACAGCCAGTACAATAAGTAACACTGCGAAAATAATTGCCACTAAAAAGTTGCTTGAAAGTCCTCCGGCCATGAAACCCAGTAACGCTGCAAAGAAAATCAAAAAATAAAGACCATTCATCGGTTTTTTATCTTCCAGGGTTTTCTGGAAGAATTTCTCTGGCACCACAAGAACTTCTGCCATCCCCTCAAAAATTCTCAGGATATTTTCTTTCAATGAAATCACCATTAATAACCACTAAATATATGTCTCTATAATTTATTTTTCTATAATTTATTGATACTAATCCTGGATATAATTTTCTCGGGTGATTGAAGTTCTCTAAATCCTTATATTACATAGGTTGTGTTAAATCAATAAAGCAAAAAAAAGCTTTTAAGATATTCTTAATAATTAATTTCTCTAAAAAATCATTAAAGAGGATGTTAAGGAATCTAAACCCGAGATAGATTAATATTAATTTAATTATGTACCTATTTGGTTATGGGATAACTTAAAAATAGTATCTAACCTATGGTCTTAATATGGTTTGCAAGTCGTTTAGCCAGTGCTAGAATAGTTAAAACTGGTGGTGCACCCGGTGCTCTGGGAAGAACACTGGCATCGCATACATAAAGGCCTTCTATTTCTGTTTCCAGATTTTTATCTACTACTTCACCCATTGCTGCGGTTCCCCCGGGATGTGCTCCTCTGGCTGGGGTTGAAACAAGGGTGGCTGGATCAACTCCAGCTCTTGTAAGGATAGAACCAGCAAGGGCTGAACCTCTAGCAATAAGACCTATATCATGGGATGTGTTATTTTTCACTACACGGTATTTTTCAACATAACCATCCCTTTCATCTTTAATCTTCACCATCATTCCCAGCACATCCTTCTCTTTGAAGCCGTGTTTTTCGAACCTGGATGTAAGTAAACCTGAATAATGTGGTGCAAGTATGAATCCATCTCCTTTATACAATGCATTCATGGAAACTTCTTTGTAAAAATCTATGCCTCTGAGCACTCCTCCCACAGTTACAAATGTATCCACAAAAAGATGCCTTCCAGCCTCTAAACCTGCAGAACTAAGCAATCGAGGGGTTTCAATAGCTCCAGCACACAAAATTACCAGATCTGCGTTGTATTCCTGTTTGTGACATCTAACACCCGTAACTTGGTTATTATTAATGATAAGCTCATTAACGGGTGAATTATGAATTATTCGGGCACCAAATTCTAGTGCTTCATCGAGATAGTTAAGTGAAGTCCATTTAGCATTCCGTGGGCAACCCATTGAGCATTTACCACAGGGAATACATTCCAGGGGGTTGATAAATTTAGGCATTTTCTCCATGCTTAGTCCCATAGAAGCAGAGGCTTCCATTATTTTCAAGGTACCCTCACCAAAGTGTGATGGGGGAAGTGTTCCTACATGTAGTTCACTTTCCACTTCTTGGAATTCTTTATCAAGGTTGATTCCTATTTTTTTAAAATCCTCCTGGCAGGTACGAACAGCGTTTCCTGCTGTGACCAGGGTGGTTCCACCCAGACAGGTGGTTTTCAGAAGTTCAACACCCACATCAAGATTATCATAACATTCATAGGATTTATCAGGGGAAACAGATCTTCCTTTCTCCAGAATAGTCACTTTAAACCCGCTAATAGTCAGTTCCCTGGCAATGGTCGCTCCGCCCGCCCCTGAACCTACAATTATTATGTTTCTCATATTAGCCACTACATCTTTTCAGGGTTTTAAATGTTAGATGTCTGCAATCAAATTAATAACTGTTAAAAAATTTTGATTAAAAAAATTATACCTAAAAACTACAGCTTTCTGTTAAGAGTTCTTCTTTTAGGTTTTGATTTACTTTTTAGGATTTTCCTAGGGCTTTTAACGGTCACGGGACGTTTTGGTCTGTCCTGTGGTTTGAATATTTTATCTGCAAAGTATCCTCCAATGGCACCCATAAAACCATAAATACACAATCCTACTATTAAACCTAATATTAGAGTGAATAAACCTTCAATACCATAACTTATACCAATAACAACTGGATTAGGTAGTTGATAGGGTAGGTCAGGTGGTGTGAACAAACATATAAAGAAATAAATTAAACAAAGAGCTCCTGCTGCCATTGAACCTACTTTATAGCTTGCTTCCTCGTCATTGGTTAGATAAACCGCCACAAAACCAACGATGGCCAGTGAAAAAATTCCTCCGATATTCAAAAAAGCCAGAATGAAGCCCAGTATAATACTGGTTAAAATGGCAAGTTCCAGGTTAAAGTTAGGCATTGGAAACATTCCTCTTTTGTAATATTACTTTATTATATCTTCTATTCCTATTAAACCAATTTCATCTATTTATATTTGACTTAATAAGGATTTTCCATACACTGTGTTCGAATAAATGCTAAACTTAAAAATATATGTATTTTATAAAATTATTTATTAATTTTATGATAATTCTTGTGGAAAGATAAAGTTAATAGAATCAAAAAACAGAAAAAATATATGATGAGAGTTAATTCAAAAAAAATCACCCGTAGTGTGGAGGATTATTTAGAAGCTATGTACTCATTGGAAAAAGGCCAAGGAACCATTCGGGTGAAAGACGTAGCACAAACACTGGGAGTCAAGCCTCCAAGTGTAGTAGAAGCAGTTAAAAAACTTTCCAATATGGATCTTGTTTCATATGAACGTTATGGTACTATTAAGTTGAAGGATGAGGGAATCAGGATTGCAGAAGTTGTAAATTGTAGACATCAATTAATTAAAGATTTTCTAACCCTCTTGGGAGTAAAGGATAGTGTTGCTGAGAAAGATGCCTGTTCCATGGAACATGTAATGGATGTGTCCACCATGTATAAATTAAGAAAGTTTATAGAATTTGTTCAAATTCATCCCAATGCCAGTGATTTCATGGAAGAATTCCAAGCATATGCCAGTGAAGAAAATAATACGAAATAATAACTTATCTAAGAAAAAAACTTTATCTATATTTGAAATCTTTAAAACAATCAAAGAGATTAGAGGGTATTAAGCATTTAGATGCTATTAAAAATAGAAATTTAAATTCAGGAGATAAAATTAGAAGATAATATTTTTAGAAGCTTTCTATGGTGGAAAATGAAAATTAAGGGTGAAAAGTATGGGGATTTTTGATGGAACTTACAATCCAGATGTGGAAAAAATGGAAATTGAAGGAGATGTTAAGGGCCTGATTAAAACCTTAAAAAAAGGAGATAATAAAAACCGCGCCTTGGCTGCCAGGGCAATGTCCCGGTTTAAAGATGAAAAGGTGGTAGAAGCCCTTATTGATGCTTTGGCTTATGATGATGGTGATGTGCGATGGAATGCTGCAAGATCCCTCGGTAAAATCGGTGCTGCTGATGCAACCCCTTTTCTACTGAAAATCCTTCGCGATGAAAAATGGTATGTGCGCCAACATGCTGCTGAAGCCTTGGGTGAAATTGGGGATAAAAGAGCGCTACTGCCTCTTTTAGAATCCTTGAAAGATGAGAAAATCAGGAACAGCGTGGCAATTGCACTGGGTCGCCTGGGTGATCCCCGCGCAGTGGACCATTTAATAGATTCTCTTAAAGATGATGATTTCAGCTTTCGCAGTGCTGCAGAAGAAGCTTTGGGCATGATAGGTGATAAAAAAGCAGTACCAGTTCTTATAGAAGCATTAAAAGATAAAGATGTCAGTGTTCGCCGTCATGCTGCCGGTGCATTAGGTAAAATAGGTGATGAAAGGGCTATTAAACCTTTGCTGGATGCTATGGATGATGAGAAGTGGTATGTTCGCTTACAAGTAGAAGAAGCCATACAGGAGCTTAATAATCGCCTGAAGGAAAATCAAGAAAAAGAGAATTAAAATCTTATAATTAAAATCTTATAAATATTCTCTTTCATCTTATTTTTCATCTAATTTTACATCTAGATTTATTTTGTTAACAGATTAAGCTTTCAATTATTTTAATCATGATTTTATCCATTTGCATATATGATTGCAAATTGGGAAGGGGGGGGTAAGTTTTTCTAATTAGGTTAAAATCTTTAATATTATAAAAATTTTCTTATCTCATTGGCTATTTCTTCCCTAACATCTTTTGATATTTTTTTAGGTGGTCTAGGGCGCATGTAACCAAAATGCGGATCCTCAAAGATGTGTCCTGCAAATTCTACCGGGTGGTTGTAACGTGGTATAAAATGCCAGTGTAAATGAGGCTCTAAAGTGTCTTCCAGATAAAAAGTGTTCATTAAACAGCCCCAGTTAAAAAGAGTAGCATCAAATGCATTTTTCACTGATGATTCCATTCTCTCCAGGAGTTTGATGAAATCCTGCCATTCATCTGTTTTAAGGCCGGACAAAGTCTTGTGGTTCCTTTTAAGTGCCACTACACAGGTTGCCAGATTGCTTTGATTAGGGGCTAAAAACACAATCCAGTGATCAGTCTGCAGCAGTGGATCTCCAAAGTTATATTCAACCAATTTCTCGCAGTAAGGACATTCAATACTCATTTGCATAAATCTCCCTAAGATTTAAAATAATTAAAAATACTTACTCCCGTCATTACATCAACATTTCTGGGATTAGTTACTAAATAAACACTATGTTCTATAAGATTGTAACTATTGATATAACTCATTGATATAACTCTGAAACAGAGAGGTAAAAAAATAGAGTTCACCTCACTTGAGGGGGGATAAAGTGCATGGCTACTGAAAGGGGTTCATCAAGTACAGTGCTTACCAGTAAATCAACTCAAATAGTATGTTTGACTTCGGTTGTAATTAGCTCCTTTTTAATACCTTTTATGGGATCATCAGTTAACATAGCCCTCCCACTAATCCAAAATGATCTATCAGTTGATATTCTTATTTTAGGGTGGATTCCAATGGCATTTGTTCTGGCTAATGCTGCATTGGTATTGACCTTCGGTAGGTTAGCAGACATACATGGTCGTAAGAAAGTTTTCACCTGGGGATTAATAGTTTATATATTAGCTTCTTTTTTGGCTGGTTTCTCAAATTCAGGGACGATTCTGGTTTTATTCAGTTTTCTGCAGGGAGTAGGATGTGCCATGATCTTCGCCACTGGAGTGGCTCTCCTGATATCTATTTTCCCCCATAAACGGAGGGGTGAAATTTTAGGTATCTATCTCACTTCGGTTTATGTGGGTCTTTTTATGGGACCCTTGCTGGGAGGTTTCCTGGCCCAGTGGTTAGGATGGAGAAGTATATTTTTTGCCAACATCCCCCTGGGTTTGTTTGCATTAATCCTAATCCTTGCAGGCTTTGAAGGTGAATGGAAAAGTAGCTCTGGTAAGAGATTCGATAAAAAAGGTTCCATCATTTACATAGTTTCCCTATCCACTTTTATTTATGGGGTTTCAACATTTCAAGATTTTTCAGGCAAAATTTTACTAATGGTAGGTTTAATGGGTTTAATTATATTTTTGCACATGGAAAGAAAATCTAAAAATCCAGTTTTGCCAGTTACCGTCTTTAAAAACCAAACCACTAAATTCTCAGGATTAGCTCTTTTAATGATTACTGTTGCTACATCAGGAATTTGGACTCTTCTTAGCTTATACTTGCAGGATCTTAGGGGTTTGGATCCATTTATTTCTGCACTAATTCTGGCTGTTCAGCCAATGGCGGTGGCTTTTTTATCACCATTAGTAGGTCGTATGGCTGATAAGAGCGATAAAAGTTTCCTGAACATAACTGGAACCATATTATGCACCATTGGACTTTTAATACTTGCCATTGTAGGTGAAAGATCTTCCTTAACCCTGGTTTTAGGGGGATTATTAATAATCGGGGTGGGAATGGGATTTTTCTCTACTCCCACTAATCGTAATTTTCTTAAATCATTAACCAGTACTTTTTATGCTGTTGGGTCTGCTGCACTTTCTACAATGGTATATGTTGGTCAGACAGTGAGTTTAGGGGTTCTTTTATTTATTCTTACTATTTATATGGGAAATGCACAATTAACAGCTGAAAAATATCCTTTATTTATGGATGGAATGCATATCTCTTTCATAATATTCGCTATTTTTAGTTTATTAGCAGCATATTTCACTTTAAGAGTCAAAGAGAAAAATCAATAAATCTAATATCTATTGGATAATAAATCCAGAAAAGAAATCTATCATTATTAAAAAAAGCCAGACAAAATATTATTTAAGATAAAATTAAGAAATATACAAGAATAATAACAGTTGAGTATCTATTAGATTGGTTATCTATTAGATAGGCTTATAAGAGATAGATGCATACTCTTTTTGGGAAGTTCGGCTCAAGAAAAAGAATCTAAAACTTCTGAATTTACGGGGCTGTGATAGTAAATATTATTTTTTTATAGATTGTAAACAACGTGCTTTCATGGAATTTAGGTTATATAGCACCCATCTTTCAGGATGTTCTCTGGATATTCAACATTTCCATCGCAGCCACAATCATTGCCAATACCATCTTTCTGGCAAATCATCCTGCTTGGTTTGGAAGCATCATCGACATAATGAATTAAGGAGATAATGAACTTCATTGATGCTTATTTTAAGAGACCATGAACATGATATTCTACTTCTAATTTAAGAGCTTTCAATAGTTCTTCTAGGTGTTCATCCTCCCAGGGTTCATCATTATTCAAAAAACAATCAAATTTTAAGCTGGAACCTTCAATATCTATACTATAATCTTCAATATTACAAATAGAATCCTTATCTAATCTTGAAATCTCATCAACCGATAAAGTTACGTTAATACGAGCATTCCACCCGTTTAAGGTTTTATCTACCCATTCAACATTTACATGCATGAGTTTTTCTCCTAAAAGTTTGATATGCTATTTGATTTTTGCATGATGCTTTTTCCATGGATTAATTGTTCTATTGGGGGGAGAATTGTTATTTAATTTTAAGGGATCTTTTAAAACCATTAATAACATCTTTAGCAGAGGTTAGAAGAGGGTCTTTAACCTTTACCGGTGTTTTCATATTTTCCAGACGATCTATGCGGAAATATATGGGGGGATGGGGGTCAAAGTTCAACCAGCTGGGAAGTCTGGTGGGTGATATTCTTTCAGCGTGGAGGCGCTGGTAACCTATTTTACGCAGTGCCTCTGCCAGAACATGTGGTTGGCCAATTTTCATTGCAGATAAGAGATCTGCCCTTGTTTCAAAGAATTTGGCTATGAAAAAGATAAGTCCCAGTGCCACGATAAGATAAAGTAGGGGAGAAACGGCAACCAGGGGGAATAGCAGGCTGAAACGCAGGATGAATTCCAATGAGATAATACTGAAAAGTATGATTGGATCTCTACCCATCAGATGACCCATTTCATGGCCAATTACTGAAAGTATTTCGTTTTCTTCTAATTGTACCAAAAGTCCGGTGGTTATAAGCACCAAACTCCGGTTGGGACTGGGGCCAGTGGCAGCAGCATTAGGGATCATGGTGTTACTTAATGCTACACTGGGAGTGTTTATTCCGAACTTTCCCGCTGCATCTTCAACGAGACGGTAAACATCAACCACCTTGGAAACCTTCAGATCAGCGTTACATTTAAATCCATATTCATTGAATACCTCTTCTCCTAACTCACAGGTTGGTTCTAGGCCCATGGCGAGACTTTTCTGGTAGATTTCATTTTTCATTTTAATAATCATATCCTTACCGAATTTTTCCCGGAATTTCAAATAATCATCCAGTGGTAATTGGTATTCCAGAATGTGCACCCTGGGATTCTCGGCAGTGATCCTCCAGTCACTGCTACGGAGCAATATACGATCAGAAAATAGTACGATAACCAGTTGCAGGGCTAAAATAGCAACAATTGCCATTAAAACACCTAATGATATAAATAAAATTATGTTCACTGCAAAAAAAAGGACATATACCAAAATCATATTACTTCCAAACATACGGAAGGATGCCTTTTTGCGGCTGCTGGGAGGGTCTTCAGGGATGATTTCGTCCCCTTCAACCCAGGCAAAGTAAAGGGTGGCCTGGCGAATGTTATCCTCATACACCTGAACTGCAATTAAAATTTCCTCTTCAAGTGAATCCATTTTTTGGGAAATATCAATATCTGCTGGAACACTTACTGGATCCATCTTTACTTTGAAGGGGTTAGCTGCCTCTATCTTTACACTCACTCCCCAGTCTTCCTTTGGATGGATTGCAGTAAAGCTTAAATATGTAGAACCATTTTCTACAGTTTTTAAAACGTTCTTGAAATAATCAGGTTGAGTTAAAAGATAATATTCTCGTATAAAATCCAAAGCTTCCTCCAGATGCCCTGATGAAAGTTCAGTGTCTATGGTGAAATTTTTTTCCAATTATTAGTCTCCTAATGATTAAATGGAATATTCTTTTTGATTATAATTTAACTCTTAAATTAAATAAATTCATGGTTATTATTTTAAATGCAGATCTCGAAATAAATTAGTTTTCTAATCCTATTTTCTTTATAATGCCCTAAAATGGGGGAAAAACTATTAGATTTAATTTTGATTTCTACCTTTTACCCTTTTTAATCGGTTCTATGATTTGATGGGAAATTCACACTATTATTATTAATTAATACTTTAAATTTATGATAACAGTGAAATATTTTTATTAAAAGCCTGAAATTCATATTATGAAACTGGTTGTTGAAAATAACCCTGATGTGGAACGGGTATTAGAGATTATTAGTGAAGGATTATCTAAAAAGGCGTTTATTACTATTATGGCATCTTGCCGAGTTTATTATGATGGGAGAGCCATTAGTCGTCTGGAATTAGGGGATAGGATCATACTCATCAAATCCGATGGATCATTTATCATACACCAGGACCGTAATCTGGAGCCTGTAAACTGGCAACCACCTAAAACCAAGGTCTCAGTCAGCCTACATCAAGGAATGGTGAAAATAAAGGGTGTAAGGAGAAGTCCTCATGAAACACTGGAAGTGGAAATATTAAACACTCACCTGGCATCATATTTCATAGGAGAGGATTCAAAGAGTCTTGAACTGGCAGGTTACGAAGCACATATGGGGGACCTTATTTTTAAAGACCCTGATGTCATTGAAAAAGGTTTCAGACCCACCTCCCGAGAGTACCACACACCAAGCGGATTCATTGACATACTAGGTAAGGATCAGGATGGAAATTTGATGATATTGGAACTTAAAAGTAGAAAGGCAGGTGTTAATGCAGTTAAACAGTTGAGAAGGTACGTGGATTGTTTCAGTGACCATAAAGAAAAAGTAAGGGGTGTTCTGGTCGCACCTTCAGTTACAGATGATGCTCTACAACTCCTCCAAGAACAGGACATGGAATTTAAGGCCCTTGAACCTCCAAGGGAACTGGGTACTGATAAGGTGGTTACTCTGGAAAAATTCCTCAGTGAGAGCCGTTCTTAGTACAGATATAATTATAAAGATTATTATTTCCCAACCTCTCATTTTTCATTTTTTTACTTTGAGTTATCAGAATATTATAACCATTTACGACAAAATATATGCTTAAGATGTATTGATTGTTGTAACGGGATGTTTTATGAGAAAGGATCTGATTGAATTACCATCAAAGGGTCGGGCATTAATTGCAAGCGATCTTCATGGAAATTTAACAGATTATTTAAAAATCATAGATTTATGGAAGAAAACTTCAAGTAAAAAGCAGCATCTGATTTTCACAGGAGATTTAATCAATGCCATGGATAAAGAAGATGATGGATCCATTGAAATCCTTGAATCAGTTATGGATGAAATGAAAAACAACCAGAACTTTCACCCACTTTTGGGTAATCATGAATGGGCTAACATTGTCCAGGTTCCTGTTTATAAGGCTGGTAAAAACCAGATAAACAGTTTTGAGAATCTAATCAAGAAGAAATTCAGGGAAGAATGGGAGGAAAAGTTAACCCAATACATAGAATTATTCAAAAAATTCCCAATTTCTATTAAAACCAGTAATGGTGTATTTATTAGTCATGCTGGACCTCCTAAACATATTGAAAGTCTGGAGGAAATAGAAAAGATTACCAGAAAAGGTTACCTGCCTAATCAGCCGTTATACGAAATTCTCTGGAATCGGTACGGTGATTACACCCAAAAAGATGTGGAAAATTTTCTTCATGCAATAGGGTGTAAAGTCATGATTGTGGGACACACACCAGTAGATGGGGTTTTGAAATACGGAAAACAAATAATAATCTCTTCCAGTTTCAGTTTAGGGAAAAAGGCTTATGTTTTGTTGGATTTAGAAAAAGAAATATCCAGAACCAGTGATGTTATGAAAATGGTTAGATATTTAAATTGAAAAATAATTGAAGGATATGACTATTATTAGAATAAATATAATAAGATGAGGAATCATTTTATTTGAAAATCAGATTTTTAGAGGATGATTCAATGCAATAGTATTGGATCTTTGGTTAATGAGGAATAGGTGGTTATATATCTCTTACCAGATGCGCCAGCTGATCCAGGTTTCGAACTTCATGAATCTCTGCCCCAGCATCCTGATAATGGGAAACACAGCTATCCACTACATCCCATTTTTTCTTATCTTCCGGATTGAAAACCATAACCTTACGACATTTTCGGGTCATTTTCTCTACTAAATCTGCGCTCTGCGGTTTTCCCTCATTTTTAGGTCCTGCCCAGTCACGACAATCAGTGAGGATTATCAATGTGGACCTGCGGTTTAGATGAACTTTATCCAGGAAAGAAGCAAAGGCCTGGTACATATCACTGGTTCCATGGATCATCAGATTCTTCTGCCGTATGTCACGTACTTTTATAAAAGCATCCATCATATTTGGTTCATCCATGGCTGATGAGGTTTCCACAGATTTATTGTCAAAATCAAAGACTCTAACTCTTCTGAAGGAATTCTGGGCTGCGTAAACCAGACAGAAAAACCAGTTACTTATCCAGTCACAGGAACCACTTACATCATTTAAGAAGAAATGATGGTTCTTCTTAACACGGGGCTTGCTTTTGAGGAGATCAATTAACACTCCTCCATACTGCAGATTCTTTCGAATGGTTCGCCTAACATCAGGACGCATGATTTTAGCCTGTCTTTGTCGTCTGCTGCGAACCATGGCAATCTTCCGACCCATCATCTGACACAACAGGAAAAGTTCCGGTTCAAAAGAATTCAGGGTGTTTATATCCCTAAAGAGAAGATCAGTCTCATCACATGTGTCTTCATAATCATTAAGGGGTGGATGGTAGTTAACCTCAACAGAACTGAGTTCACTGGCTTTAGTACCAGTATCCTCTTCCTGATAAGTGATGTTCCATTTTTTATTCTTTTTCGCGGAGCATAGTTTTTTATTTAGATTTTTGGAAGTTTTTTCGTCTTTTTTTTCTTCCACAGAATCTTCTTTTTTTCCTTGGAAAAACTCATCAAAAAGTCGGTTAAAGGTGCTCCGGTGTTTTTCTTCTTTTATGTAAACTGATGAGAGAGCTGCCTTAAACAGAGTATCATCTTCACTAATTAAATTTATGACTTGTTTTCCGGTGTGTGTGCTTCTGATACTAACCGGGATACCATTTTGCCTTAATAAATTTGAAAAATTAACTATTTTATCCATAAGTCCTCATGTTTTTATTCAGGTTCATAATCCCTATTTGATTTGAATATTCCCATTTATGATTTGAATATTTCAGATGCAACCCTTTTACGATCTTCCTCTGTTTTTAATACAACATTAACTGTTTTACCTAGTGATTCTTCGTTAATTTCTGTGCCTCCCATGGTCATCAGTGTCCGTACCCAGTCCACAGTAGCCCTAATAGATGGTTTTTTCACCAGATCAATATGCCTGATCTTCTGAATGATATCTACTACCTTTTCCACCAGTAAGTGAGGAGCTTCAGGCACCAGGGATTTTACAATTTCAATTTCCCTTTCCGGTGTGGGATAATCGATGTATAGGAAAAGACAACGATCCCGGGTCTCGTCCAGAAGCATTCTCTGTGAATTAGAGGTTAAAACAACTAATAAGTCATTTTTAAGGTTGTAAGTTCCCAGATCGTTTACTGTTATTTCTTTTTCTCCCAAAGCCTGTAGTAGGAAACTTTCCACCTCTTCATCGGCCTTATCCAGTTCATCAATAAGCATTACTGAAGGAGAACTATTTATGAAAGCCTGGAGTAAAGGTCTTTTTATGAAAAATTCCTCATCGAAAACATCTTTTTCCACGGTTTTCGGTATGGATTCTTTTAAACGAGAAATTTCAAGATGCAGAAGTTGTTTCTGATAATTCCACTCACCAACCATCTGTTCAAAGGTGATCCCCTCATAACACTGTACTCTGAAAAAATCCCTATTTAAAGCTCTGGCTACAGCCTTAGCAAGTTCAGTTTTACCAGTCCCAGGTGGTCCTTCCACCAGGATTGGTTTACCCAGTTCAAGGGCAAGAAACAGGGTGGTAATTATATTATCATCTGGAACATAATTAGAATTGATTAAAGAGTCTTTAAGATATTCCACATCAAAGTGTCTTTTTCTGGTTGAGTTATTTGAGTTGATAGGAAGAACCCTCCCAATAATTATTCAAAATCCTATTTGATTATATTGGTAAATGGTTGTAAAAATAATAAACCATGTATATTATTGAGAGTAATTAAAGATAATATTTGTGGGTCTAGTTATCTTTATTAATAGAATATTATTTTATTAATCGAACGTTTTATACTTATTATGCATAAATTAATAGGATTATATTATAATGTAGTGGATATTACCCGGTTTAAGGAAAAAGCTTAAATGAATCTTTATCTAAATAGTGTATAGATTGATATGGGTTATTTGATCTGTAATAGATGCGGTGGCTATTATGAGCTACAGGATGATGAATCCCCAGAGGATTTTGAAAGTTGTCGATGCGGTGGGCAACTTTTCTATTCTGAAACTCTGGATAAACCTCGAGGAAGCCGTATAAAGTTTTACGGAATTTTATCAGCCATAATAATCTTAACCATACTGGGTGTATCCTATTTTGCATTTTTCATGCCTGATTTAGGGGTCAGTCCTGCTTCCAGCCCTAATGTACTGGCCAGTGATAGTAGGGGAATAATAACTAAAGAAGTTCTAAATCCAGGAAATGGAACTTCCTCTGCTGGTTCCTCAGGTAAAAAAACCATTGCTATAATAACTGGTATGCATCCCCGTGAAAAACTCTCCATAAGAACAGTTAATGATGTAATAAATAATTATGAACTGTCTGCCAATGAAGAAATTGTTCATTATAATGTAACTGTAACCAGTAATCCTGATAATTATGTTACTGGACGTTCCAATGGGGAAGGTCTTGTTTCACAGTATATTATTCCGGATATTAAGAAATCAAATATTGATCTGGTAATTATCTGCCATGATCATGGACCAGGTTATGGTAAGGGATATTACATTGCCACCCCTAAAATGGACTCACCATCTGTTGCTATAGGTGAATTAGTGGATAACAATTTACCAGAATTTACTTATTACCGGGCAACCCCCGGTGCCGAGCATGGAAGTTCCACCTTTACAGTATCCTATCCATTGGCCAATCTAGGCATTCGCACAGTAGTATATGAAATGCCAGAATGGGCTAGTTATAATCAGGCTTATCAAGAAACAAAAAAGCTAGTTAAAACCTGTTTCCAGGGAATTACAGCTTAAAAATTAATCCTATAGATTTTTTAGCATCTATTGGTTTTATTTGTGTAAAAAAATATATTTACCCTATGAATATTATATCCCAAGTAAAGTAGTTCAAATTTAATTTTCAAGCCAAAATCCTTTTTTAAAACAACCTTAATTTTTATTATTTTTTTTGATTCCAATTATGGTAAAAATAATTTTTTTTATTTTATTAATTTGTACTTAATCTTTTTAAATAAAGAAAATTGGTCATTTTATGATAAAATGATATAAAGCTTTTATTCACGAATTATAGACTCCTGAATACGTTCTACAATACACACCCTATTCCACCCCACCACACCTTCAGCAATTTCTTCCAACTCAGGAGGAACTTCCTCTAATCCGTAGGGACGTATTAAGACTATGGGTTTATTAAAATCTTGAGCTATTTCGATTTGGCTTTTTATTAGGTCCGGGTGTTTGGTGTATAATCCCGTTAGTATAATCACAATTTCAACCGGCTCAATTTGACTTTGCAGTTGTTCTTGGGTATTTTGTCCTGGAATTCCATGGTCATTCCATTCAAAATCACGAGCTTCTATGAGCCTCTGGATAAAGGTCAGATATTCTTCGTCTCCTTCACCATCATGACTGATAAATAACTGATATTCTCTTATATCATCTATTAAATCTTCATCAAACATCAAATCGCCTCAAAAAGCTTTTAATATACATTCATTGTTAAAATCCACATCCTTTACAATTATATATTTTAAGCTTAATTCAACTTTTTTATTAATCATGAGTTTGCAACGTTTTTTTTTTTAAATATCTAGGGGACTTTTAAGTCACTTTTTTTTTTTAAATGGATTTGGTGGCATATTCCAGACAATGCATGTATTGACTAATACTGTGACAATTTATAGGGGCTCTAAAGTTATGGGATGGTTAGGGCGATATTTGCAAAAAAATTTTCACCTTATATTTCTTTGTTTGTGAAAAATGTTAAAAAAGAAATTTGAAATTTTAATTAAAGTTTAACACCCATTTATTTACTTTTCTAGATAACCAATTATTTTCAATAGTTTAGTTATAACTGTAAAAATTGGATTTAAGGCGACAATCTTATAAATCACCCTTTTTAAATATAATAATAGTAGTGATATATTCCAAAGGGTATTGGAGGCTTTTTTTGAAAAAACGGCCGTCATTAAATCCTAAGAAAAAATCTAAAAGGGAATATCCAAAATTTTTAAGTCTTAATAAGTATTTAATCATCTTTGGATGCCTAATTTTCGTTTCAGTTTGTGGATACATCATCATTACCAATTCAGATGGCTCACAACCGAATATAGAAAGTCCTACTGATGATACTGGTGTGCAGGCATCTACCAGTTATCAAATATCTGTCATTGACAATTCCACTGGGGGAGATATAACCAATAACACGGTTTTAATGGAGAATATTAATAAAACCGATGTTATCAATGAAATTATCCATGCTGCCAATAACGGTACTCCCATGATTACCCTGGGCAATGGAAGTGAACCTAGAATAATGATTGTTGCCGGAGTACATGGTGCCGAATTACCACCTCAAATAGCTGTTACTCGGCTCATAAACAATTTAAAAGACGAGAAAATTAATGGAACTTTGTACATTGTTCCCTTTGCCATACCCCATCAGACAGCTACACTTCAAAGACTGGATAATGGAACAGATCCAGATAGAGTTGCCCATATTTCTGGAACTCCCTTAGACATTATCAGCAACACATCCATCAATAATCAGGTTACCATGTTAGTTGATTTCCATTCTGCCCAACCAAACGATGTTCCGGGTAAAAATTGTATAATTTATGACTCTGAAAATCTACAGAGTCTAAAGTTAGCACGTTTCATCAGTAATAAGACTAAATCTCCCCTGGTGAAGGTTGGAAATTATTCCGGTGTGCTTTCCACAGTTAGTAACCGTAAAGGAATTACTTCCGTTGTCTGTGAAGTCCTCTCACCCCACAGTAAAGTAGAACCAGGTAGTGTTGAACTTTCCTATGCTTATATGATGGCATTTTTAGAATATGCCGGGGTTTACGTTGATCCGACTATAAAATATAACATTAAACCGAATGAGACTATAAAACCATAATAGACGTGAAGAATTTATATTATACTTTTAAAGCTGTTGTTAATTGTTGTTTTTTATTCTCATCCTGCAGCCATAATTTAACTTCTTTCCACACAATATTACATTTATCTGATGAATTCATTCCCACCACCTTCCTAATGGCTAAATCCACCTTTTTCCGTTCCTCACGGCCTTCCGGATGCAGCCCTGCAGTATCTAACACATCTTTCATGTATCTAAGGTAACAGCTCATACAACTCATCTCCTCTAAATACTCAATTTAACAAACTAAAAAATTAATTTCAATAACATTAGTATGGGATGATTTTATTTATTATTTCTTAAAATATCAACTTATAATTTTTTTAAATATCAAATACATAAACTAACCATATATGAGAAAGGTTGTAATTTATGGAACTAGCTGCATCATTGTTTTACTCATCTTATTCACGGTCATCTCACTTAAAGCTCAATTTGATTATAAACCAACCGCACCTTTACAACCATCCTCAGGTCCTGGAGGTTCGGATTATATTCATTCTTCAGTTAAAGAATCTGTTTATGGTGAAGGCCAGAACCAGTACTGGATTTTTGAACCAGATAATCCTCATCCAAAATCTGCACCAGTGATTGTTTTCTTGCATGGCTGGGGAGCAACCACCCCCACATTCTACCGGGCCTGGATAGATCACCTGGTCCGGAAGGGAAACATTGTTATTTATCCCCGTTATCAGGTTGATTTCTCCACTCCCTCGGATAATTTCACTCCCAATAGTATAAGGGCTGTTAAAGAAGCTTTAATTGAGCTTGAAAAAGATGGCCATGTAAAAGCACAGCAGGAAAATTTTGCCATTGTAGGACATTCTGTTGGAGGTTTGATAAGTGTAAACATGGCCTCACTTGCAATTTCTGAGGGCATACCCTTACCTAAAGTAGTTTTTGCAGTTGAGCCGGGTAAGTCACGTTCATCCAACGACACTGTGGGGCCGGTGCTTGAAAACCTTACTAAAATCCATCCCAACACCCTACTTTTATCCCTGGCTGGGGAGAATGATGACTGGGTAGGTGATGAAGATGCCCGGAAAATAATCCGTGAAACAACACAGATACCATTGGAAAATAAGGATTTCCTATTATTATCAACTGATACACACGGACAACCACCCCTTTGGGCTGACCATTTCGCTCCACTGGCTCCCAAGATAAGATTGGAAGGAAATAATACCCAAATTAATATAAGCTTCTGGGTTGACTCCCGAGATTATTATGGAACCTGGAAATTATTTGACGGACTCTATGAAGCAGGCTTTTATGGAAAAAATAGAGAATATGCCCTGGGAAACACAACTCAGCAAAGATTTATGGGAATCTGGAGTGATGGGACGCCAGTTAAAGAAATTAAGGTTACAGATACTCCTTGAAGCATTTTAACAACAAATTATATTTATTTAACAATCTAGTTCAAAGAAACTATAAAACATTTTTAATATGTGAAGTTAAATAATAAATAAAAAAGCTTTTGTCAAGAATGTATAATAAAATGTTTATTCTGGTGAGGAGAAACTAAATGTATTTAGATACAAAAAGTTTCCTTAAAATGGGAATATTGGTTATTTCCTTATTTTTTGTATTATTATTCACGGGTGGTGTTTACGCAGCAGAAAACACCACTCATATAGAAACTGACTATGTGATTGAGTCTAATTCTAATAATGAATTTAATTCGATTGATTCTACAAATATCGATCAAGAATACTCTTACATTATTAATAGTTCCTTTCAATCTAACAAAGATTCAAATACATCATTTGAATTGTTAGATGATCTTAGTGGGTGTTGTTCTGTTTTGTTACATGTTCGTGATGGATATGATGTTTTTTCTTATAGAAGAGATTCCTCTTATGCAGCTGATCTTTATTTTGAAGATTCATACTGGTATGGTAAAGAGATTGTAAAGGAATATAAAACTACCAATGGCTATTTTTTCCATACAATTGTTGCTAGTGATGGTTGGATTGCTTCAATGGGAGGTCCGGATATTACCAGCGTTGTTAATCAGCTGGAAGCACTGGCTGGAGCTACTTGGGATGGGGGTAGAATTACATGGGATACTTTAAACATGGCTTATGGTCTTGTTAGTTCCATGGGCATGGGTCATTTTCTTATTAAAGCTCCAAATAATCAAGTGGGCTATGTAATTGTTAATAGTGGGAGCAGGATGGATCTTTTCACCATGAGTGATGGTCAATACATTGAGGTTCCCAATGGTCCTGGATATTTCCGTAGTGGGTTTGCCTCCACGGCCGATCCAGTAGAATATGCAATATATCGGGCAATGACTAACCCATGGGGTGTTAACCATAGAAATATCATAACTTATCAAGTCATAAGAGACTCTGATATTTACAATTACCTTACATATGTTAACATTTATGCCTCACGAACCATCAGTTCGGATAAAATAGTTATTGGAGGTCATGTTATACACGGTTCATATTTACCTGCGGCAACTGGTTATATGTTAATAGGGCAATCTGTTCTTAAGATCCCTATTCCAACTACAACATTTGGCTACCAAAACATGATATACACTTATAGTAAGATCTTAAACGCCTATAAAAACACTGGATCCTTGCCGGGTAGTGTGGTTGTGGGTCCATGGATGGTTAATGTGAAGCATGTTGCTGATGCTGCAGTTCATGTTAAAAATTATATTGATACTAATCATCAATTACCCTCCGTTGCAACGGTAAATGGAATAGTTGTGACTCTGCCAACATTTTTAAGCCTTTTGACTGCTAGTGTTTTACAAATCAATATCTCAGACTTTAATACTTTAATGAACCCTCAGAATTTTGGAAACCCTTCCCAACCAAGGGAACAGATGACTAATGGTGAAATGCAACGAAGTGAATATATAGCTATAGCTCAGAATGTTAAGAATTTCATGAACAATCAACTTAAAGCTCCTGAATTTGCTTACAACACCAGTCTTGGGCTATATTTTGGTTATCAAAATATGATTTACACATATTCTAAAATCATGGCTATTTATAACTCTACAGGTACATTGCCAAGCAGTATCAAAGTTAGTTCGTGGAGGTTTCTTTGTGATCCCAATGCTGCCACTTTCAGCGTTAATAATGTTCTTAATGCGGCTACCTGGACCAAAGAATACATTGAAACCAATTATCAACTACCCCTAGTAGTTACTGTAAATGATGGAATGGATATTATGGGCAATACAGTTAGTAGGGATATTGATATGTCTTCTTTTTTAGGACTTTTAATTAATTCATTAATACAACTTAACAGTGGTCAAACCACAGTTGATTACATGACCTTTGGCACAGCACCCAATCCAAGAGACTCTGTACACTTGGGAAACATGCCTAAAAACGAGTACATAAGTATTGCTCGTAATGTGAAGAATTTTATGGATGTTCAGGGTAAGGCTCCGGAATATGCTTATAGTACCAGTCTGGGTTTGTATTTCGGTTACCAGAACATGATTTATACTTACAGTAAAATTCTGGATACCTATAAAACAGACGGTTATCTACCAGCAATTGTGCAGATTAAATCATGGAGTACGCTTATTGATCCTAACATCGCAAGACTCAGACCTTTGCAAATAGTAAATGCTGCTACAGAGGTTAAAAATTTCGTAGAATCTAACTTCCAGCTTCCTTCTATGGTGAATATCAGTGGTCAAAGCATTACTATGCCCACATTTTTAGGACTTTTAACGGGCTGTGTTTTACAAATCAACAGTAACGACTTGGTTTCAGAAATTGATTCAATTATTTATGGTTATGCTCCGGTTCCTCGTGATTCTATGTCTGCTGGTAATTTGCCTAAGTCGGAGTATTTGGGTATTGCTTTGAATGTGAAGAATTTTATGGATGTTCAGGGTAAGGCTCCGGAATATGCTTATAGTACCAGTCTGGGTTTGTATTTTGGTTATGAGAATATGATTTATACTTTTAGTAAAGTGTTGGATGCTTATAATTGTAGTGGTTTTTTACCGGGGAGTGTGTCTGTTAAGCCTTGGAGAGTGCTTAGTGATTCTAATATTGCTACTTTTTCTCTTTTGGAGATTGTGAGTGCTGCTGTTGTTGTTAAGAATTATGTGGATGTTAATTTTCAGTTGCCTTTGCATGTGACTATTAATGGTCATAATATTATTATGCCCACCTTTTTGGAGTTGTTGACCACTGCTGTTTTGCAACTTAACAAAACAGATTTAGTAACACCTATTAACTCTAAAACCTATGGCCCTGCTCCGGTTCCTCGTGATTCTATGTCTGCTGGTAATTTGCCTAAGTCGGAGTATTTGGGTATTGCTCGTAATGTGAAGAATTTTATGGATGTTCAGGGTAAGGCTCCGGAATATGCTTATAGTACCAGTCTGGGTTTGTATTTTGGTTATGAGAATATGATTTATACTTTTAGTAAAGTATTGGATGCTTATAATACAACTAAAACCTTAAACACAGTTTCATTAACAGCTTGGAAGATAATAAGCAACCCTAGTATTGGAACTTTCACCTCCTTAGAAATAGTGAATGCAGCAACAGAAGTTAAATATTACATAGAAAACAACCACCAACTACCAGCTAATGTAAATATAAAAGGTAAAACTGTGTTTATGGCTGACTTTTTAGAATATCTAACCACTGTTGTCCTGCAAATTAATAACAACGATTTTATTTCAGGTGTTGATTCAGTTAGTTTTTCCACCGCACCGTATCCTCGTGACTCCATGAATACAGGAAACATGCTTAAAAGTGAGTATTTGGGTATTGCTCGTAATGTGAAGAATTTTATGGATGTTCAGGGTAAGGCTCCGGAATATGCTTATAGTACCAGTCTGGGTTTGTATTTTGGTTATGAGAATATGATTTATACTTTTAGTAAGTATTGGATGCTTATAATTCCACAGGATCTTTACCTACGAGTGTACAAATTAAGGCATGGAATATAATTACTGACCCTTATGCTGCAACTTTCACTCCTCTTCAGATTGTTAATGCAGCAAAAGAAGTGAAAAATTACATTGAAAACAACAAACAACTACCTACAATTGTAAATATTTATGGTCATAACATTATCATGCCTACATTTTTAGAATTATTAACCACCACGGTTTTGCAAATCAACAAAAATGATCTGATAACACCTATAAACTCAAAAAGCTATGGTAATGCTCCATTGCCTCGTGACACTATGAACACAGGTAATATCCCTAAAAATGAGTATATTAGTATAGCGCAGAATGTTAAAAATTTCATGGATAGCCAACTCAAAGCACCGGAATATGCATATAGTACCAGTATCGGACTTTACTTCAGTTATCAAAACATGATATACACTTACAGTAAAATCCTAGATGCATATAATTCTACAGGATCATTACCCTCGAATGTAGCAGTCGGTCCATGGATGGTAACAGTGAGCCAAGTAGTAGAAGCAGCTGTACAAGTCAAAACGTATATTGACACCAATCATCAGCTGCCATCATCTATTACCATTAATGGATTTGTTGTTAGTATGCCAACATTCCTAAAACTATTAACCACTAGTGTGATTCAAATTAAAAACAAAGATCTGAATACTCTTATTAATCCATTGAATTATGGTGTTCCATTCTCACCCAGGGATTCTATGATCAAAGGTGACATGCTAAAAACTGAATACATTTTTATTGCTCAGAATGTTAACAAATTTATGGAAGATAATGGTAAAGCACCGGAATATGCATATGATACCAGTTTAGGCTTATATTTTGGCTATCAGAACATGATCTACACCTTTAGTCAAATTCTAAATACCTATAGCACTTCAAGGGAACTTCCAAACAACGTTTCCATAAACCCATGGATGGTAAGTGTTGGACAGGTAGTAAATGCTGCTGTGCAAGTAAAAACTTACATAGATACCTATCGCGAATTACCTTCTTCTGCAACGGTTAATGGCATTATGATGAGCATGCCTACTTTCTTGCAATTATTAACCACCAGTGTAATTCAAATAAACAAAAATGATGTAACTACCTTGCTAAACTACCAAAGTTACGGTTACCCCTCACAACCAAGGGATCAATTGAAGAATAGGGATATGTATAAAGTTGAATATATTTCCATTGCTCAGAATGTTAAGAATTTCATGGATAGTCAGATGAAAGCCCCGGAATATGCAATTGCGCGATTATAAAGAAAAATATTTTTTAATATGATAATATGAACTTATTCTCAATAGACAAGATATCGGGTGAATGCTTTTTATGAAAAACAATTTTACGATTGCTCTATTGCAGATGAAAGTAGTACAAGAAAAAACTGCAAATATTGCTCATGCACTGGGAATGATTTCTGAAGCTGCCCTTAACTCAGATATGATTATATTACCTGAAATGTGGAACTGTCCCTATGAAAACAGCCTGTTTCCAGAATATGCTGAAAGAAGAAATTACAGCCCCACTCTCGATGCAATTTCAAAAGCAGCAAAGAAGGAGAAAGTGTACATTGTAGCAGGTTCCATACCCGAAAAAGATGATAACAATAATATATATAATTCCAGCTTCTTTTTCAACCCCCGGGGGAAGGTTATAGGGGTGCATCGAAAAGTTCATCTTTTTGACATTGATATGCCTGGCAAGATCACCTTTAAAGAATCATTAACCCTTAAAGCAGGAGATAGAATAACAGTTGTTGAAACAGGTCTAGGTAAAATAGGGATTTGTATCTGTTATGATATGCGCTTCCCTGAATTACTGAGACTAATGACCTTGGAAGGGGCTGATTTAATAGTTGTGCCTGGAGCTTTCAACCTCACCACAGGCCCTGCTCATTGGAAACCACTTATCCAGGTTCGAGCAGTTGATAATCAGGTTTATATGGCAGCAACTTCGCCTGCAAGAGATCCAAATGCTTCTTATGTTGCATACGGGCATTCCATGGTAGTTGATCCATGGGGAACCGTTATTGGGGAAGCAGGCACTGGTGAGGAGATAATATATGCTACTATCGATTCAGAAAGGATTCAGGAAATTCGTAATGAATTACCCCTGCTTAAAAATCGCCGTAGAGATATATACAATCTAAAAAAACTGGATTTATAAATACGGCTAATTGCTATTAAATCAGCTGAGCAAATCATCTATGAACGGTTTTAGTGAATAGCATAAAATTAAAAAGTGAAATTAAAAAGGGTATAGAATAAAGAGATATAATAAAGAGATTCAGTATTTCACTGAATCTTTTTAAGTGCCTTATTGCATGCTTTTTTAAATTCTTTATCTCCAGTGGCGGCACGACGGGCTTTCTTAATGGGGTCAATCCCACGCTCATCACCAATATCACCCAATGCTTTAACTGCAGCCACCCTTACACCCCAATCTTCATCAGTTAAAGTTTCAATAAGAGGTTCCACTGCAGCATTATCACCTATTTCTCCCAGAGCTTTGGATGCAAATTTCCTCACACTCCAATCCTTATCATTCAGGGCCTCCACTAACAGATCCACAACTTCATCACTTTTAATGTCTTTAAGGGCGAGTGTAGCATATCTGCGAATATTTCCCTCTTCATTTTTCAGAATCTGTACCAGTGGCTCTATGGCAGCATCTCCAATTTTCCCCAGAGATTTAGCAGAGGCAAATCTCACCTTAGGATTATCATCATTCAGGGCCTTTAAAAGTGGTTCCACTGCAGCATCACCACATTCAGCCAAGGATTCAGCTGCTTTTTCCCTTATTAGGTGATCATCATTTTCTAAATCTTCTAATAATACTTTTAAATCTTTACTCGACAAATTTATCCCTCGTGGAAATTCTCAAAGATTGTCTTTTGTCTTTATTTTTTTTATTATAATTCAATTTAGTTGATTAAGTTATGTATTTTCTATCTAGTCTTTATTTAATGGATTTAATAAATTTTAGTTTTTTTTTAAGTGTTTCGTTTTTAAAATATTACAATTAATATTGTTAAAAAACGGTTTTTGATTATAAACTGATTAAAAATTTACATGAAATGTTAAAATTAGGATAAATAATTATTATCTTCAGGGAATTTAATGGTTATATTAGTTCCTTCTCCGGTTTCAACCATTATTTCACCTTCGATCTGCCCTATGAGATTTTTAACCAGCTGCAGGCCTAGAGTATCAGTTTTTTGTATATCCAGATCTGTAGGCAGTCCAATACCATCATCATTCACTTTCATCACATAGTTTTTATGTTCTTTGAAAAATTTAATGGTTATAGTTCCGTATTCTCCTGAGGGGAATGCATATTTCATGGAGTTGGTTAAAAGTTCGTTCAATATGAGGCCCAATGGTATGGCAGTGTTAATATCCAGATTCAAATCTTCCAGTTCCATTACCAGTTGGACACGGTCAGGATAGCCTAAAAAGGAATTGAAAAGATCACGGGCCAGGTAGCGAATATAATCTCCAAAATTAATCTCTTTAAAATTATCAGAACGATACAGTTTCTCATGTATCAGTGCCATGGACTTGGCCCTGCTTTGAATCTGCTGGAATATTTCCCTGGCCTTTTCATCTTCAATATCTGCAGAGGTGAGATTCAGTAAACTGGCCATAATCATCAGGTTATTTTTGGTGCGGTGGTGAATTTCCTTTACCAGCATTTCCTTATCCTCTAAAGCTTTTTTTAAGTTGTCTTCAGCCCTTTTTCTTAAAAGAGCTTCGACAATGGTGGTAGTAATGCTTTGGAGTGCTTTAATATCTGAAAAATCATAGTCAGATTTCTTATTACCTAGAACAACCATTCCCACGAATTCATCATTCTTCAGGAGGGGAGCTAAAAGAAGTTTTTTAAGGAATTGATTATTTTCACTGAACTTTTCAGGAAGCTTGAAATCAAGCTTTGATAAATTATTATACATCATAGGACTTTTCATTGTTTTCAGATGATTCCATATCTTTTTGACTTTGAAGATTTCAATCATAGGATATAAATCAAAATCTTTGATGGAATATTTTTTCTGTAATGATTCAGTAAGAACCAGGGTATTAATCTCATCTAGGGCGTTCATCTCGCATATAAAACCAAAATCACTTTGGGTGATATCCTCACAGACACTAAGACATGTTTTCAATAATTCTTCTTCATTTTTTGATCTTATGGATTCAGTTAAGATAGTTCCCATGGATTTATGGATTTCATTTTGCCTGCTTAAAAGTAGTTCATATTCTTTCCTTTCAGTTATATCACGGGCCACAACCAGAACCTTTTCAACATTTCCATCTTTGTTTTTAAGAGGTATGAGAAGAGTATCCAACCACATGGAATCTGTAGTCATGGTCACCAGATTCTCGCCTCGCACAGTGTTCCCGATTTCAAATACCCTTTGCAGATATTTGCTCTGTAAGTCGCTATTTTCCGAAGGAAATATCTCACATCGGAGTTTTCCCTGCACATAATCAGGATTAAGTTTCCATTTCCGAGCAGCATAGTTATTAATATATTCCAGCTTATCTTCACGATTAATTATAAAAACAAAGTCCTCCACAGCCTCAGCAAGCTTCCTATACTTGTTTTCTTTTTCCCTGATTATTGCCAGGGCCTTTTTTTGTTCTGTCACGTCTATTATAGAAGCCAAGGTCTTTTTTGTCCCAGGAATGAGACAAATATTGGCAAAAATATCTTTTTTATTCCCATTTCTATCAAAAATCTGAAATTCATATTGATTGGGAAGAGAAGTGGAATTGGAATTTCGTAGTTTTTTAAACTCCATCATTTGAGGTTGATATTCTGGCAGCACAAAGTCGGTCCACTTCTTCCTACCCATTATCTCCTGAGGTTTGAATCCAAAAACATGCTCGGTTTGGGAGTTGGCCAGGGATATAGTATTATCCTCTTCAACAACAACTGTAGCAGTTCCATTATATTCAAAAATAGCCTGATAATAGTTTTCAGATTCTTGGATTGTTTCTTTAGTTTCTTTTAGATGGACGGAGTTACTGGCATAGGCATAAATAGAGAAAACACCTTTATCATCTGATTTATATTTTAAGTGGTTGGATTTAACCCTGGAAACATGAACACTTACCGGGATGGAATCATTCCTAGAATTGAAAAATGTGTCAAAAGATCTATTTTTCTCTCCGCTTGATAGTGCTTGGAATGCAGCTAAATATTTACCATATTCATCTGAAGGTATTAAATTGATATTAGAAAGATTTTGATGGATTATGTCATTTTTGGATTTATCTAGAAGTTTATTTACTGAATCACTGACTTGCAGTATTTCACCGTCAGATCTTACCAATAAATGATAATGGGGTGATTGATTTAGAATCTCCTTTTGAAGGTGGATTTGCTTTTTCAACAGTGAAATCTCATTTTTCAACATTTCAATTTTTTTAACATCTTCCATGTAACCCCTATTCTCTCCAGCCATTAACTATCCCCAGAAAGGTTTAATAGGCCATATAATATCATTCCGCTGCCTATAGGCCATTTTATATTTTCAAATTAATTCAATTAATTTCATAGCCCGGTTTCAAACCGATATGAACTATTCGTCTTAAAACCTTTTAGATTTTTAATACAGTTTTGTGTAACATTTCACAAAACCATATAAATAAGCTGAGGATTATGTGATGTTTTTCACACTCAGTGTTGATTTTGGTGAAAATCGGTAATTAGGGTAAAATGAAAGAATTAATGAATATTATTCCTAAATAAGCATATTAATATTATCGAACTAAGTAATCATGATTAGGACGAAAAAATAAAGCTATCCTCACAATCCCCAAGTATAAAAGGCATTTATAGAAGTATAATCGTTGAATATATCTGTGATGATCCCAGATGTGAATAAATGATTGGGGAATGATTTGGGTTACCAATCAATTAGACGTACAGTTAAATTCTACGGTATAAATGACGTTCATAGAATGCCAGTTGATTGTGTTATAAGGCATCATAGGACATATCATAATCAAATTTACAAACTGATTGAAGAATTCCAGTGGTGGGTTCTTCTTTTACACTTCCAGGTAAATTAGCCCAGGAATAAGTTAACTGCATTATACTCTGACAGATCAAACAGAGGAAGACATCTTTGGGTCGGCTTGGAGACCATGCACATTTTTTAACAGTCATAGCACCCCTATCTGCCCGGGCACGTGTTTGGACTTTGAAACCTAAATTTTCATATAACTGTGCAACCCAGGAAAGATAGATCTTCAACTTAACTTCCTCATCCAAATTTTCATAGGGCTCTTCACTGTGTTCCTGGGCATAATTGTGAAAAAGCGGTTTCATATTCTGTTCAAAAAGTCGCATGAATCGAGATAAAAAAACACTTCTTTCGGAGATGGGCATATTGGCCACCAACTCTGGAAGAACACTACGCATAAAGATCTGAACATCCTTAAGTCCAGCCCTTTTTTCTTCTTCTATCTCTTTTTTTCTTAATTCATAATTTTTAAGGGCTAATTCTATATTATTACGTAACTCAGCTTCTTCTATAGGTTTAATAAGGTATGCTGTGGCTTTAGTGTCTATCATCCTTTTGAAAGTTTCTTTATCATCCAGTGCAGTTAAATAAATTAGCGGCACATCCATAAAACTCTTAATTATGGTAGCAGCATCAATGCCATCCATTTCACCTTGTAAAGTGATGTCCATTAGAATTAAATCTGGTTTTATGGAAAAAGCCTCTTGAATTGCTTCATTCCCAGTTTTTGCAATGGAGGGCACACGGTAACCCAGAGATTCCAAACATTCTTGAATCTCAATTGCACTGATTCCTTCATCTTCAACTACTAAAATTTTCTCCCCAGCCACTTCATCACCAAAAACCATGAATTATAATTCATTTAAAAAATCTGTATAGGTTAATTGTACAATTCACATATAAATTTATTATGCAAGACCCTTCCCTAAGGAGTATAGATTTAATTTTTCATATTAATTAAAGTTATTTTAAACTACATGTTTATTAAAATGATTATTTATAATGAATTCAAGTTCAGTAGACTCAGTTTAAGAAAAATGATGAAAATTGGGTATAAATTATGAGATAGTAGGTTTAAATTAGGAAAAATTATTTTAAAGTTAGAGTTCATCTTTGTTTATCCAAGAAAGGTAGGTGATAAAGCTGGGAAAAGATCGTATTTCTATGTGTATTTGCTGTTTTGGTATGGGTCATGGCCATTTATGCCCTGGACTCGTCAATTAACTCAACAAAGTTGGTTTTTAGATTATTTAATAATTTTCAATATACCAGTCTATGAGATCTCGTGCTATGCTCATTTTAGATGGTATTCGTGGAAGTTCTTCAGGAGAAAACCATTCAGCATCAGTTATTTCTTTACCATCTACTTTTATCTCTCCACCAACATATTCAGCTGTAAAGCCCATCATCAGGGAATGGGGAAATGGCCAGGACTGGCTAGCGAAATATTTGATATTTTTCAACTTTAAACCCACTTCTTCCAGGGTTTCTCTTTGAACTGCTTCTTCTAAAGTTTCACCAGCTTCTACAAAACCTGCGATGAGACCATACATGTTTCCTGATCTGCCTTTGTGCTTGGCCATGAGGAGTTTACCATCCTTTACTATGGCAGTGATCACTGCTGGGGAAATTCGTGTGTAACTGGTATATCCACATTCCGGGCATATTTTGGCTAGCTCATCGGGAGCAGTTTTGGTGGGTGTGCCACATTTACCACAAAACTGATGGTTAGAATCCCATTGAACAATTTGAAAGGCTCTACTTGCTACCAGATAAATGTCTTCTTCAAAGTTTTCATAAACTGAACGTAAATCTCTAAAAAGCATCCCTTCAGGAGCTTCATCACAGTCCACCTCTCCACAGTAGCAGGTGTGACCATTAAATGTACCTATGCACTGAGTTCTTATGGGATGAATTTTAAATTCTTCTGTTTTACTGGCTAATGGAATCTGGATGTCATTGTCCTTAACTTCCACCAGCATCTGACTTTCCTTAAATAAGAACCAGTATGCAAGGTTTTCATCACTTTTTTCAGGACTGTGTGATGGTTTATATCGTTGGTAAATACTTTCGCGAGGCATATTTTTACCTGCATAGCTTGATAGTAGTTTTTTTTTTTATTTGGCTATTTTTTTGGTTCTGAATGTTATAGATGATTAAATAAATAAATAAATAAATAAATTTGTTCATTACATTTTTTTATCATCTAAAGTTTTTTAACAGTTTTTAAAAAAATATACCCTAATTTAAAGGTTCATATAGGGTGTTACGCTCCACTGGGATGCGTCCAATCGCTTTGATGGTTTTTTGCATGTCTTCCCTGGTTAAAAATTCACTCTGGGAACCTGCTGCTATGGAAATTTTATCTTCCATCATGGTACCTCCCAGGTCGTTGGCTCCACAACTAAGTGCTAGCTGAGCCATACGTGTGCCTAACTTAACCCATGAAGCCTGAATATTAGGCAAGTCTCTACCAAGTATTATGCGTGCTATGGCATGTAATTTCAGGTCATCAATACCACTGGCACCAGAAGATATCTCTCCGGTGAGGTTGTTTTCTCCCAGAAATGTCATGGGAACCAGTTCAGTGAACCCTCCAGTTTCTCGTTGAATGTCCCTGATTATAAAAAGGTGTTCTATGCGGTCTTCCCAGGTTTCCACACTTCCATACATAATAGTGGATGTGGAGGGTATTCCCAAGTTATGGGCTGTTTTGATTATATCCACCCAATCCTTTGTGGAAACTTTATTTGGGCATATTTGGGCTCTTACAGCGTCAACTAGGATTTCAGCGGAAGCACCAGTCAGAGTATTCAATCCTGCTTCTTTAAAGGAAGTTAATGCTTCTTCAATGGATGTGTTAGAAGCTTGAGCTGCATGGTAAACTTCAACAGGTGATAAACTGTGGAGATCAATGGTGTAATGTTCTTTTATGGTGCTGAAAAGATCTGAGTAGAATTCGACATCCATGTAGGGCATCACACCACCAAAAAGGCATATTTCAGTGGCTCCCATATCAACTGCCTCACCAATGTTTTGCAGTATCTCCTCAGTGCTCATCTCATAGCCTATGTGATCTCGGAAGGAGCAGAATGAACATCCAATCATACAGTGGTCCGTGATGAATGTGTTGCGGTTGACCACAAAGGTGACGTTATCCCCTACAATTTCCTGCCTTAACTTATCTGCTACATCAAATAAATGGAAATGATTAATGTTAACCAGTTGTAGTGCATCTTCTCTGGTTATATCTCCGGCAAGTGATTTATCGTAAATATCTTCCATCATCTCTTTTACCTCAAGCTTCTTAGTTTTTATTCATAGAAATGGTGAGACAGTTTATAATCTGTGTTTTAAGTCATACTGTATGAAATATTTACAGATAATTTTACAGATAATTTGACTCTTAGATTTGTCTTTCTATTTATTTCAATTCCTCATATTCTTCTCATAATAGATTTTTATACATTTTATTTCTCAAATTATGCTTTATTTTTCAATTCATTTCCAACTATTTCCAAATAATGCTGGTGTATGGTTTCCAGAAGTTTCGACATTTTCATACCAATTATTTTATATTCTTTAGCCCTTAAATTGGCTATGGATATTCTAATGGACCAGGGAGGCATGTCAAATCCAGCTCCTGGAAGTAAAACAATGGATTCCAGATCTGCCAGGGCAAACACAAATGATAGGGGATTGTAGGTTTCCTCCATCCAGCGTGCAAATGAGGCGCTGTATCTTTCACTTGCAATGTCTAAAATGTCAATAATCGCATAATAATTAGTTCCTGTTGTATCAATATCACAAGGTATTCCTAAGGATTTATAAAGCTGATGAATTCTATTATTGAGTGTTTTTTCAGTGCCTTTTAAGTATAAAGTGTTATCTTCAAGTAAGAAAAACAATGCAAAGAGGGTCATCTGGGTTTGTTGTGGTAGCGATAGACCTGCAGTGTGTTTCAAGGCAACTGAACGACTGTCTGCCACCATTCGATCAATAAATTTCATTTTCTCTGGTTCCAGACAAACACATCCATATCTCTCATTGGAAGTATTTTTTTCTACTAAATTCTGTTTGGCTATCATCTGGTCTATCATGTTATCTTCATGCAGGGCTATTACACCCAATCTCCAACCAGTGCAACCCAAGTGCTTGGAAAAAGAGTATACGCATATGGTGTTTTTTGGTATTTCTGCCATTAAAGAGCGGAAATTATCCACAAAAGTGGCATAGACATCATCACTGATAATTATCAAATTCGGGTTATGTTTGGTCACAATATCCGCTATTTTCTCCAGTGTTTCCTGTTTTATAGCCTTGGATTGTGGGTTTCCAGGGTTCACTACAAAAAACGCTTTAATGGATGGATCCTTTAGTTTTTCTAATTCTGAATCTGAATATTGCCAATCGTCCTCTTCAAATGCTTTTATTTCAACTTCAATCAAATCATAATTACTCAAACGGGGGATCTCTAGATAAGGGGTGAAAATAGGGGATCCAATGGCTATTTTATCTCCCTTATGGAGGAGGTTATTTTCAAAAAGAGAATCAAAAATATATTTTATGGCACCGGTACCTCCTTCTGTGGCGAACAAATCATATCTTCCCAGTTTTTCCTGATTATTGCATAAGAATTTCAGTAAAAAGGAATGGATAACTTTTTCGGCATATGGTCGCATTCTGTCAGGTTCAGGGTAAAAATCACCTATTGCCCCGGTAACCAGCTCATATAACCATTCATCGGGGTTAAAGTTCAATTTTTCTATCCCATATTTAATAGAATCATCCAGAAATTTTATACCGGGAGCATCCTGATTATTCTTTAGGTATTGTTGAAATCTTCCGTATATTCCTTTAATTTCAGGGTGCAAACCTCCGTGGGGATAAATGAAGGTGCGTTTTGACTCTTCAATGGCAAAATGTCCTAGAGTGAAAAAGGCGTCCCTGGGGGTGGTTGCAATCCAGTTAGGATTGCCACGACCAGCATTTAAGAGTTGTCGATCCTTAAAGTTGCCGGCTAATCTACTTAGCTCAAATTGTATTTCAAAGGGACTTAATTGGATGTATTCCTGTAATTTATTATAATCCATGGTCATACTCCAGAGATTTTTTTAATGTTGGTTATATCACTGTTGGTTATAATTATTCATTTGCTTAAATTTAGATAAGGGTCTTTTCATTCTTCTATATATTCCCTAATGGTTCTTTAGGCGTAAACTGAATGTATATCAGGATTTACCTTAAATTGATACTAATTTATTCCAATTTCATTTTTATTTACACAAACCTTTATATATAAAATAGATATATCATATTGTATTATGTCAATTTTTGATATATCAGAAAAATAGGAGGTTAATAAATGCTTGGGGAAAGTGCGCCCTTAACAGAAGAATCAGATGATGCTGATGAATACAATGAAGAAAAACTAGAAGAAATGCAGAAACTGATTAAAGAGCGCAACAAAACTATTAAAAAGATGTCTAAATACGAAAAAAAGCTTATGAAAGGATTAATGAGAGGCTTTGGTAACACCATGATCCTCTGGCTTATAAGTAAACAAAAGTTACATGGATATGAAATAATGACCAAAATTCATGATTCGTCCCCACTTAACGAAAAAATGCCCAGTGCCAGTAAAATTTATCCTGTTCTGCACGATCTGGAGAAAAATGGCTTGATTAAGGGAACTTGGGGACATCAGGGTAAGAGAAAAATAAAATACTATGAAATTACCGAGGAAGGTAAGCATACCCTTTCAACCTTTCGAGAAATTGCCAGATTTGCCAATAAAAACAAATCCAGCATTTGGTTAACCTTCATAAAGGACATGTTAATGGACGATGAAGATGAAAAGGAGTTAAATTTATGAAATACGCTATAGAAACCTTCAATCTCACTAAGCAGTATGGTGATTTCGTAGCTGTTGATGATCTCATCATGAAAATTAGAAATAAAACAATATTCGGATTTTTAGGACCAAATGGAGCTGGAAAGACCACAACCATTAAGATGCTCACCTGTCTAATCTTCCCAACATCTGGAACAGCCAATGTGGCCGGATTGGACATATTAAAAAATCCTAATCAAGTAAGACAAAAAATAGGTATGGTACCCCAGCTGGTTAGTCTTTACGGAGACCTTACAGTCAAAGAAAATGTATATCTCTGTGCAGATTACTACGGAATTGACAAAGACCTCAAAGAATCCCGAGCCGATGAACTAATGGAAATGGTGGATATCAAATATGCTCAGGATAAGCTCGTTAAACAGCTTTCAGGGGGTATGAAACAGAAAGCTTCTGTGGTTGCAAGTTTGATTCATCAGCCAGATATATTATTCCTAGATGAACCAACCATTGGTTTAGATCCAACAACCAAGAGAGTTCTGTGGGATTTGGTAGAAGAACTAAACTCCAACGGTCACACCATAATACTGTGTTCCCATGACATGTACGAAGTGGAATTACTCTGTGATGATGTGGGAATTATCAATCATGGGAAACTGGCTGCATTTGACACACCGCAGGGACTGAAAGACACCATGATTCATGAAATCAAAGAGGAAAAAGGACCAGTAACTTCCAATGTATCGGAAGCACTGGAGAAAATCCTGGAAGAAACCAATCCTGAAGATAAAAAGGCAATTGAATTCATACAGGATAGTATGGGAGAAGAACACCTCACATTTAAAGAATTAAGTCTCATAATAAACAATATGGATGCAAAACTCCTCCAACATCTAAATAATTTGCCCATGGTGCACAGTGTCACCCAACATGTATCTGGAAGAATAACTATGGAGATAGATGATGAAGATGAAGCAGTAACCAAGGTCATAGCAGATATAATAGAACACGGAGGAAATATAACCTCTATAGCTACCAAAGACCCTTCCTTAGAAGATGTATTCATGAGAGTGACCTCAAAAAAGAAACAAGAAGGTGCAGATAATGGTGGAAACTAAAAAAATCATGTGGATGCTTAAAAAAGACTTGTTAGTCTTATGGAGGCATAAGCCACGTCTAATTTCAATATTATTGTTCCCCATAATTATGATAACCCTTTTTGGTTATGGTATGGGAGGAACACTGGAGAATATCCCTGTGGTGGTGGTGGAGCAAAGCCATGGCCAGGTTACTGATCTAACCCTTAATGCAATGAAGGGAATGAGTTTGTATGACATTAAAGAGATAACTACAGACTCGGATAAAGCCAAGCAGATGGTTCAAAATGGAGATGTTAAGGCGGCTATAATCTTACCCTCCAATTACGATGACTTAAATGATACCAAACCCAAAAGTGTAGTTATTGATATAGATTCATCGGATCAGATGGCTACCAGTGCCCTCGTTCCAGCAACACAGGGCTTATTCAGTCAGATAAATGATCAACTGGCTGTAGGTAAGCTACAGGCCATGAATTTAACACCCGCTCAATCAGCTTCCACATCTACGATACAAGTCCAGCAGAATAATGTTCCAGCACAACAGCAAAAGATCAACTACCAGAACATAATGAATTCCATCAATTTCCAGATAAACAAGATGTATGGAGATATTAAATACATAGACTTCCTGGTCCCAGCAATCATAGGTATGACCGTGCTATTTGGATGTATGTTTGGCATGGGAGAGGCCCTGGCTGGTGAAAGGGAAAGAGGAGAACTGGCAAGGTTATTCATGACACCTACCAGTGTGGCAACTGTAGTAGGGGGTAAAATTATCTCCAAACTGTCAGTGGAAATTGTAAGGGCATTGATCCTCATTGCCGCAGCTATAATTCTCTTTGGAATTGTAATCAATGGAAGTATGCTGCTCACTATTCTGGTTCTGGCCCTGGGAGCACTGTGTTTTGTAGGGTTTGGAATCATGATATCTGCCAGAGTTTCAACCCAGGAAGATTACATGCAAATGGTAATGCCCATAACCATGCCCATGATGTTCGTTTCTGGAGTTTTTTACCCCATTGAAACCATGCCCTGGATATTCCAAAAACTGGCATATATCTTCCCCTTAACCTATGTAAACGATGCACTGCGGGCTGTAATGTTAAAAGGAGTAGGAATTGGAGATATATGGGTTGATATTCTGGTACTTTTAGGTTTCACAGGACTATTCTTTGCCCTGGGAGTAACCAGATTCAACAGAGATATTTAGAGGTAATTTCATTAAAAGGTGATAAAATGAAAAATAGTAAAAGAATACTGATGGGATTAATGATAATGGGTTTAATCTCAACTTCAATTTCCATAGCACCAGTTTCAGCTCAGGACTGGAACATGTTCAGCTCCAATCTTGACCACACAGGCTATGTAGACGAAGCATCAGATTTCACCCCAGTAACCTGGCTTTTTAAAGCTAACAGTGCTATAAAATCATCCATTGTTATCTCGGACAAAACCATCTACTTTGGTTCAGTCAATGGAACAATGTATGCTTTAAACCTGGATGATGGCACCCGGGTATGGACTTATAATACTGGGGGAAGTATTTTATCCTCCCCGGTAGCCAGTGGAGATAATGTATATTTCGGATCAATGGATAATTATTTCTATGCATTAAACAAGAAAAATGGAAATTTTGTATGGAAATATAAAACTGGAAACAGCATAGAATCATCACCAGCAATAGAAGATGGAGTAATATACTTCGGTGCTAATGACAACCGTTTATATGCCTTAAATGCTAATGACGGAACATTCAAGTGGGAATTTACCACTGGAAATGCTATTAAATCATCACCAGCAGTATACGATGGAAAGGTTTTCTTTGGATCTGATGATGGTAAAATATATGCCTTGAACACCGACGGAGCAAAGTTATGGGAATTTGACACTGGAAACGCAGTTAGATCCTCACCAGCTGTTCGGGACAATGTGCTGTATGTGGGTACAGATAATGGAATGTTTTATGCTTTGAATACAAGTGATGGTTCTGTTAAATGGTCCTATAACTTCAAAGATCCCGTTAGATCATCCCCTGTCCTGGATGCCAATGACAACAGCTTGTTTATCGGTGCCAGTAACGGCAACATTACCTGCCTGGATATGAGAGATGGTAAACACAAATGGTCAGAAAATGTGGGAAATGTGGAAGCAACACCCTCACTCATGGGAGACTACCTGGTGGTTCCTTCAAGCAGTGGAACTATTCACATCTTAAACAAATACAGTGGTAAAGAAGAATGGAGTTACTCCCCAGGATACTATCTCTTTAATTCACCATTAACCTCTGCTGCTGTTTATGGTGATGAGATTGTAGTGGGTAGTAGTGATGGCTACATTTACGCCCTTAACAATGTCAAGAAAACAGGACCCACCTCAGAATACGTGTACTATATAGCAGGAATTATTGGTGGAATAATTGTTATATTAATAGCAATTAGAGTTTTCAGGGGCCGCAGGAAGAACAAAGAAGAATGAAAAAGTGGAATTAAATTCCACTTAATTTTATTATTTTTTAAAGAATTATTATTGAGAATCCGTTTCTATTCTCATCTCATATCCATATCAATATCCTATCAAATAGACCTTATTTTCAATTTTTTTAGGGGCTAATTTTTTTTATACTGGTTGAATCCATTTTTTCATAAAAATAAATTTAATATCCTTGTGGGTACAATATTAATAATGGGGATACAATGAGGATAAAAGATAAAATTATTGGTAAAGAAGTTGTTGACAATCATGCAATTTTGATTGGGAAAGTGAAAGATGTGGAAGTTAACTTCGAAACTGAAAAAGTGGAAGCATTTATAGTAGGGAAAGGTGGACTTTTCGAAGGACTGGGAGGTTCAAATGATCTTATTATTCCCCTCACCATGGTTATAGCAGTAGGGGATAAAATACTGGTTAAAAGTGAAAAATAGAAATTATTTCTTTTTTTAATAAATCTTTTTAAATTTCCTTTAACAGTTCCTTTAAATATTCTTATAACTCCCTTTATTTTTTATTTAAATTTATAATACAATTTTTTAAATATGGTTTATTTAGTTCATGATAGATTTAACTTTTTCATGGTTGGAAAAGGTCTTGTTAAATAGATATTTCTGTGTATGGGTTCACCCAAATTTTTTGGCAAATAAGATCTGTAAAAATTGCCATGAATCAAAAATGAAAATATTCGAAAATACTGTAAATAGATTATTACATATACCCCAATTGATCCAGATATGATAATTTCTATTATTTTTTTCCTGCAGTGGTATCTTAAATTCCAATTATTAAAAATCTTAGGAAACATTAATAAATTTACTTCGCTAAACCCTGATATAACGAACTGATGAATTTTTGTAAAAAACTTCAATAAAACTATCTTATTCGATGAATAAAAACTAACTTTCCTAAGTTCAAAATCTAAATACCTCTTTGATATCTTATTTTTCTTAAGTATCCTCCTATCCATCCACAAACAGCCCCATTAATACCACCCAATAGAGTAAAAGGAATTATTAAAAGGTATGATCCGGTAAAAAGACTTCCTAAGAAGAATGAAATAGCTCCAGTAATTATAGCATTTTTAACCCCTATAATCTGGTTATTAAAAAAGTATCCAACAGCTAGTAACAATATAAATGTCAATAATGTCATTATACCAGGAGTGAATGTTAATATTAGGGTTATTGCTATTACTGCGGGTATAACTAATGGCCATTGAATATTCCTCAGGTTTAACTCATTTTTAAGAGAATACAGGGGGTTCATACCCATATCATAATACGGGCCCTGATTTTGATGCCAATCATGAGATCGGTATAACCGGTAACGCAGTTTATTCCAAAAATCCGCCCACCGCTTTTTCATATTCAAATGAGGTAGAGTGAATATCGATTTGATTTTTTCCCTTAGAATCTCCATTATGGGAGGCTTTTTCTGTATATCTACTTGTTTCCAGTTTGGATCAATAATATCCAAATTTTCAACGTATCTTAATTTACCACCGCATTCACAGTCAAAAACAAAATCTTCGGGAGATTCATCTGATTTAAGTTTATAGTAGCTCTTGCATTTACCGCAGATCAAATAACCCATATAATCATCCTCTCAATCGCAGATCACGCAACGTATGACTTTAATTATTTTTTCCCTAAGATGGTCTTTTAATTATCATTTATTTTATGGTGAACATTTTTATGATTTTCTTTCGAGTACCCCAACTTGTAACCTTAGATTAATTCATGAAAACTCTCTTATCTTTATTCTTCCCTTTGCAATGAAATTTAACGATCGGATAAAAAAACATTTCCATTTGTTTTTTTTTAAAATTAGATGGGCAGTGAGTTTCACTTTGAAAGACTGAGCCTATTTAGGGTTCCACCTTTGGATTTTACCATTGAACCCCCTCTCTTCCACTTTGCTGGTAGGTGGGCTTGGAACAATCCAGGTGTTTATTTTAGAGTTCCTATCCCCAACTTCTGGCTACTTTTTAATGGTGTACATTTTCTTCCAGATTTCTATACAATATCTTCCAGATACGATACTATTAACGATAAACTAATCTTCAAAACTAATAATAAACCATACTGGAGTGAAACCGTCTTAAATAGGATATAAATGATTTGGAACTATAGATTAGATGCACTTTATATACCAATTAGACATACACTTCAAGTGTAACATAAAACACTAATAGTGATCAAAAATGTTTTGCTAAAAATTATTTAACCATGGTTTGATATTAGACATCATAGGAGCCATCATAGGCTTCTCTGCATTACTAACAGTTATCATACATTTTAAACAGGTTCATCGTCATAATCCTAAGTCTAATAAAGGTTGAGGTGTTGAAATCGTCTTTAAAATCATTAAAATTATAAATAGAGGGTTTGTAGATTAAACCTTATCGTGGAACTTAAAAATCATTAACTTTAGGAAATAATCAATGATTACAGGCTCAAAATTGATTGGGGAGAGTTTTAGACAGATACTATAAATTGTTAAACATGCAACCAACCATAATTTCACTTATATAACTGTCATTGCCGGGCAAATGTTAACTGTGAATATTGTAAATATTATAAATCCTCATTGATAACTACCTAAATGAATTCTAAATTTCTTGTTTTCATTTGGCAGGATAATCCTTATCTATACTTTTTATTTTGCCGTTGGCGATATGAATGTGAATAAAAAAGAATAAGAATAAAAAACCTCTTATTGGTAATTGCCGACTTATTTAACTTGCTTTCTTAGTCTTTTCACCCTAACCTTCATTAACATGGATTAACCAGCACCCTTTACCCTATAATTTTATCCTAGCTTTTTTTTGATCTTTATGGTTGTCATATATCAATTGTCTTTTTGGGATTTTTTTTTGTTCAAAAGACTACTATTAATAGTAAACTTAATATTTTCAACACCTGTAATAACAATATTTTTATTTCTGAAAATCAAAATAAAATGTTTATACAAATAATTGGACTGTAAATTTAATGGGTGTTGAGTGTTTATCAAAATTTGAAATTCGTTAGTTATGGTTTTTTCACCAAAAAAATGAGAAATTATGGCAGAGATTGTTTGCAAATTTTATTCAATCCCCAATAGATTTACATCCCCTAAATATTGGAATTCCAAGTCTTTATTGATTCCTTAATTTAATAGGCTCATAGGAAACCTTGTTACGCTTCTTTTTGACAACTATCAACTATAAAAGGAGGTGAGAAAAATGAAACCCCAAATAAAAACTTTCATATTCGGATTATTACTCCTATCAACAGTTATAATCCTGGGCCTGGGTCCGGTTAGTGCTGATAACATAAACTGGGTTGGGACACCAGGCGATGACACAGATATCGAACTTGGCACACCCAACGATGATACTATAAGCCAGGATGGGCTTGGTGGTGATGACACATTATTTATAGCCGGAGGTGATGGAAACGACCAGATCAACCAGAACGGTGGTGACGGCAACGACCAAATAAGCATAAAGGGAGGCTTTGGTGATGATCAGATCACACAAGACGGTGGAAATGGAAACGATGTAATAAATCTTCAGGGTGGCGATGGCTACGACCAGATCAAACAAAACGGAGGACCTGGTGACGACGTACTGGTAACAGTTGGTGACGATGGAAATGATGTTATTTCAGTATTAGGTGGCGATGGCAACGACCAAATAAAAGTAGATCCCGGTTTAGGTGATGACCAGACAACTGTCGAAGCAGGACCAGGAAATGACGAGATCACCTATTCTATTATTGAAGGTAACGATGTAGCGAACATCAACGGCGGCCCAGGCTATGACATATTAACCATCAACCAAGGCTTTAATGAATTCACATTATTTAATGGAGACAACCTGATCTACACCACCGGAAACCCAGCTACAGTAATCACCATAAACAACATAGAACACGTCAAAGTTATATTTGCTGGAGGAACAGAAATCTTCGATTATTTTCCTCAAACAGAGCCTGTTCAAACAGTAACCATAACCAGTCCAGCGGACCGTTCTAAGATAAAAAGTATTCCTCAGATAACTGCAAATACCAATCCTGATGTAGGGGTGGTTAGGGTTGATTTTGAAGTTAAAAACAGTGCTGATAATGTTGTAGCTACTGACTCAGATACTAATGGTGCTGATGGATGGAGTTACAACTGGAATCCGACGGATTTACCAACTGGTGACTACACCATCACTGCAACTGCCTACGATAACCTTGGAAAAATTGGAACTCACCAGATAAATGTCCAGTTAGAGGCAGATCTTTATGCAAACCCATCTTTTAACACGGTCAGCCTGATAGTGGGTCAAAACGTAGTAGTGACCTTTAAAATAGGGAACAATGGACCAGGCAAAGGCACAGACATCCTATTCGCCTACTCAATACCAGCTAATATGGAATTTCTCATGGCCAGAACTGATCCTGCTGATCAGGGAACCTTGAGTTACGATTCAATTACGAGGATCCTGACTTGGAATATGGGAGATGTGTTGGTGGGAGACCCTTACCTCTATGTAACCCAAAGGCCACTAAGCGCTGGTGAATTCATTATAAATTACGGTTTCAGCTCCACCAGTACACTGGGATTGAACACTGCCACTATGATCGCCAGTGCAGTCGTCAATACGCCAGCTACATCCTCAGACACCAGCAGCCAACAATACGCAAAAGCAGCAACCACCACAAAAGCGACAATCAGGACCGTGCCCTTGCAAAAAACCGGCCTGCCACTTGGAGCAGGAATTCTAGCCATTTTAATGACTTTAGCTGGTTTATTCAGCTCCAGGAAAGGGAAAATATAGCCTTAAATTCCATCCCCCTACTTTTTTTTAGGGTATTTATTTCTACAATATTTTTTTTTAATTTCATGGGATTATTCTATAATTGTATAAATTTTTTTAGGTGGAAATGAACTCGCTAACAAGGCTAAATTCTTTAATTCACTCCAATCAGATAAAAGATTATTTGCTTATTCTGGAGTAAAAGATGAAGGACTCCTCCTGTATCTGAGTATTCCCTTGTAGATTTCTCCTATTATTAGCAGTAATATTCCAGGAATTAGGCATAATCCCCACTGGTAGGCATCAAGGGGGACCGTGCCGAAAAGCTCATTGAAAAGTCTGGTTTCTGTAATGAGTATGGCACCGAATATAATCCAGAGATAGGCGTAAAGTAGCCGGATATTGGAAAAAGTGGCACTCTGAAATGCGGTGTCCCAGGGGAAGCGTAGGTTCAGGGCCAGGAAGATGTTCATGAGAGATAGGCATACCAGGCCCATGCTCTGACCTGCCTCCACAGAGCCGTAAGACACTCGTCCTATGTGATAAACCATTAATGAGGTGAGAGCCATGTAAACACCAGCCATAAACAGCCTAATATACATGCCTTTGGAGATGATACCCTCGTCATGTTTTCGAGGTTTGCGGGTCATAATCCCTGGTGAGGCCATGTCCATTCCAAACATTATCCCAATGGGTGCAACCACCAGCATGTGAATCCATAATACCTGTCCTGGGGTGTAAAGGGCAGTGCCCACCACTGAGAATATGGATGCACCCAGGAAGGCTATGATGAACATGAACATGTTGGCAATCTGGATCCTGAGGAATTTCTGCAGGTTATCATAAATCTTTCGACCTTCTTCAATGGCAGTGACAATGGTTGCGAAGTTATCATCCACCAGGATCATCTTGGCAGCTCCCTTGGCCACATCAGTACCGGTAATGCCCATGGCAATACCGATATCAGCTGCCTTTATCGAGGGAGCATCGTTCACCCCATCACCAGTCATAGCCACAATATTACCCTTCTTCTTAAGCACCTTTACCAGACGAACCTTATGTTCAGGTGCCACCCGTGCCAGAACTCCAATGTCATCAATCTCTTTTTCAGCTTCCTCATCACTCATTGATGCAAATTCACTACCAGTAACTGCTTTTCCTTCAATACCAAGCTCACGACCAATAGCCTGAGCTGTGACTGCATGATCACCAGTGATCATCCTCACCCGAACTCCAGCTTCTTTGGCCTTTCTAATTGCCTCTTTTGCTTCCGGACGGGGTGGGTCAACTTCGCCTATAAGTGCAGTGATTATCAGGTTTTCCATTAAAGTCATCAGGTCAGAATCAGGGTCAAATGACTCTGCATCAAAATCTTTCTCTGCTAATGCAAGAACACGCAGCCCCTCTCTTGCTATACGTTCATTCTCATCTAAAACCTTCCCTTTATCATCAGCACTTAACTTTTTAGCTGTTCCATCAGGCATCAGCCCGTATGCAGACCTTTCAAGAATTACATCTGGAGCACCCTTAATGTATGCCCTTACCACTGGCTCTCCAGTGGAATTTTTCATAGAATGAAAGGTGGCCATGAATTTATAATCGGAATCAAAGGGAATGCTGGCTATGCGTGGATTATTCTTACGGAATTCCTGAACATTCAAACCACCCTTTTCAGCCAGTACATAGAGAGCTGCCTCAGTGGGATCACCCACCACCTTTCCATCTTGGATATCAGTGTCAATACACAGAGCACATGGAAAGAGAACCTTATCCAGGTTTTCTTTTTCATCACCTTCAATTCTCTGTATCTTTCCCTGGAAACTGTAACCTTCTCCTGAAACTGTATAACGGTGTTTTACTGTTGAAATGACCTTTACTGTCATCTGGTTCATGGTGAGAGTTCCGGTCTTATCTGAGTTGATTGCTGAGGTGGATCCCAGGGTTTCCACTGCGGGCATATTCTTGATAATAGCGTTTTTCTTGGCCATGGCCATCATGCCCATGGCCAGAATACTGGTTACAACTGCAGGCAGGGCATCGGGGATAGAGCCTATGGCCAGGGATATGCCGATGTTAAACAGATTTTTGAAAGATCCTCCCTGGGAAAGCCCAATTATGACAATAGTTAGAAAGGCGAGCACTGCCATTCCTATGATGAACAGGGTAACCCGGTCTATTTGCTGGGTTAGTGGAGTTTTTTCCTCCTTATGCTCCTTTAGCATGGTGGCGATATTGCCCACCTGAGTATTCATACCAGTCTCTGTTACCAGGATCTCCCCATGGCCCCGGGTCACGTTGGTGTTCATAAAGGCCATGTTCACCTGATCACCCAGGGGTGGACTTTTTTGTTTAATCACAGCACTGTTTTTTTCTACTGCCATGCTTTCTCCAGTGAGGGCGGATTCTTCCACCTGGAGGTTAGCAGCACTTATTACCCGACCATCAGCCGGAACCCTGTCTCCAGCATCCAGGATCACTATATCACCAGGAACGATCTCCTCAGCCTCAACCTGGGTAACCAGATTATCCCTCCTTACCTTGGCAACCACTTTCATCATCTTGTTAAGAGCTGCCACACTTTGAGAGGCCTTTGCTTCCTGCCGATATCCCAGGTTAGCAATGAAGATGGTTAAAACTAGAAGGAGTAAAAAGGTCCGGTACTCGGCGATGAAAAGACTCACAATAGCAGCTATCACCAGAACGATCTGCATGTAGGCCTTGTACTGTTCCAACCATTTTCTCCATGCTGGTTTTTCTTTCTCCTCTTCCAGAACGTTAACACCATAAATTTTCAAACGTTGAGCTGCTTCAGTAGAGCTGAGTCCCTCTCCAACAACCACCTTCAGCCTTTGAGCAACTTCTTCAGTAGTTAACGCATACCATGCCTCTTCTTTTACCCCAATATGAGTATTTCCATTGTTTGAATCAGACATTTTTCCCCCTCTTAGATACAAGCGGGTAATTATATTTTAAATCAGATTATAACCCTGATTTTAATGAGAACATTTCTTAAACTAATTTACACATAACTTATTTTCATGCTGGATAACATAGATGCTCCACTTATAAATATCAAAGTTATAATCAATAAACATACCGGTATTAAGTATTTTCAAGGGGAATTGTCCTACTTTTGTGGAATTCAATAGGTCAATTATTGGATTTGGGTGTTATATGAATATTGAGTTCACTTTTTTTTAGAATGAGGATTATAAGTTAAGAAATAGACTCCATTAATACTAATGAACCCTTACCAAAACAAGCATGGCATATAACAGAGTAATTCATCAGTAGATACTCATAATCAACTGGATTATCAATTACCGACATGTGATTTAAGACCATATGATAAATTCAAATGTATAATAATTTAGAATTTTATTGGTGATGAATCAGTGAATTAATGATAATGAATAGATCAAAAAATGACGATATATTAAAATAATTAGGGGTTGGAGGTACAGAGGGTTTTTAGAATGTAAATAAAGTACATAAATTTTTTTTGGATCGATTAATTGTTTAAATTATAATTTGTTATATTAATACAACAATAAAATAATTGTATGTATAGGTTAATCAAGTACTTTGGAGTAAAGTCATGGCCACAGCAAGGTAAATGGCTAAAGTGGTTATATCACTGAATATAGTTGCCAATGGACCTGTGGCTACAGCTGGATCAAAGTTCAGTTTACGGAATATTTGTGGAGATAAGGTGGCTATCACTACAGAGCTTATAATACTTAAAAACATGGCCAGAAATATTATCAAACCCAGTATAATATTTTGCCGTGTTATAAGAGCCAGTAATCCTGCAAAAGCTCCTGAAATCAATCCTATTACCAGTGAAACTTGAACTTCCCTCCAAAGATAGCTTTTAAAACTTAAATTGGTGTCCAGGGCCAAGCTTCTAATGATAAGGGCTTCGGACTGAGTGCCTGCAGCATCACTCATGTAAACCATCACAGGTATGAAACTGGCCAGGGCAATGAAACTGGCCAGTAGTTCCTCAAATTGAGCTATAAGGGATGCAGCTAATATTCCACCAATAACTCCTATAATTAACCATGGAAGGCGGGATTTAATCATGTGAAATGCAGAGGAATGAATGGAAGTATATTCGTCTCCTACTCGGTGAAAAATACCTCCAAAATTAAAAACATCACTCTGCACTTCATGGTTAAAGATGCGAAGAATAGCATCAAAATCTACCACACCTAAAAGCACCCCTTTATCATTGACTACTGGTAATGATTTCAAACCATGAGAAAGTGCCATATAAACCAGTTTTTCCTGAGAGGTGTTGACATCAACAGTTATCATATCTTTATCCATTAATTCTTCAGCTTTGATTTTTTTGTCCCTGATTTTTAGTAGATTCTTAATGGATAAAACACCCAACAGGATATGGTTTTCATCAGTAAGGTAGATGTAATCCAAACTGGCATATCCAGATGAGTCACTTATCACACTATTCTCAATATATTCTAAGGTTTCATGGCTATTGAAGACTGGAATATTACTTACCATATTAGATCCAGCAGTTTTCTGAGGGTAAGCTGAATAAGATTCCATATCTATATTTGATGACTGTGATTCCATATTATCACTCTCTGATCATTCAATGTTTATCATAATATAATTATTTATCTATTTAAATCATTATGGAAAGACTTCAAAAAGAATTGTTAATTACTAATCATTTTTTTTAAAAAAACTAGTATTGTTGTATTAATACAACAAAAATTACTTTAAAAGAAAAAAAATAAAAAAGGGATTTATCTTTGCTTTGAAGTGAAAGCTCCCATACTTACAAACAGTAAACCCAGTAAGAGTGGTATTAAAGCAGTACCAGTTTCCTGCATACCAATAGTTTTTGCACTAACTGAAGCTTTTGTACCTACTGAACCAGCAGCAACTTCCACCAATGCAGGTAGGGGTGTCATGAAGTTATCCAGTATGGCATTAAGATTTGCAATTCCCAAGCCATCATTGGCTCTGAAGATAGTACTTACTATTCCGTTTACTGTGTAGCGAACCACAGATTTACTACCCACATTACCAATGTCTGTAGTTATGGTTATGGGTGTTCCGTCTGGTATGTGTCCGATGCTGGATGTGTCCTGTCCCAGGTTGTTGTAGATAACATTAGCCGTGACTGTGGACGTACCACCAAAAGGTACGCTGTTGGGATATGCGGAAATTCCAAGAACCAACCATTTCGTGGTGTCAGCGAATTTCTGAGGATCGTAAATGGTTCCATCTACAGTGCGAGGGTCATTGTTGGAACCCCACCAGTTGTTAGAGGCATCAATTTTAATTTCACCTCCAGCAGGTCCTAAAACCTGATTGGGGTTTTCTCTGCTAATGTATAATCCGTAGGGAGTGTTAGCCACGATACGGTTGACATTGATATTGTAATGCGCATATTCTAAGTAGATAATGTAGATCGCATTTCCCATGTTGTTGATGAAGTTATTACCGATGATCTTTAAAGTTACAGATCCTGAAGCGAATATTGCACCACCATGTTGGGCATTGTCCTTGTTTCCAGTGAAAGTGCTGCCAGTGACAGTTAAAACACTACCGCAAGTTGTGTAGATTGCTCCTCCGGATTGAGTAAATCCAGCCTCATTATTTTCGAATAAACAGTTGGTTGCAGTGGTTGATCCAAGGTTATAAATTGCTCCTCCACTTGTAGCTTTGTTTTTAATGAACTTACAGTTAATGGCATTTAGTGTTGAACCACTCGCCACATTCACCGCACCACCATTACCACGAGGTTGACCATTCATCAGGGTTAAATCCTTAAGAATGACACTGCATCCACTAGCAATGGTGAAGATCCCGTCTAAGCCTCTAGCATCAATGAAGGTCAGGTCTTTGCCTGCTCCCTGTATGGTAACGTCTTTGGTGATTTCAATGCCATAATCCTTGGTCACACCGCCACCGCCGCGGTCGTAGGTTCCAGGTGCCAGGTTAACAGTCCCACCGGAACTAATCGAGTCAATACCTTTTCCTACAGTTCGAAATGGATCAGAAGCTTGCCCTGTACCGGTATCGTCATCACCTTCTGGTGATACATATACATCTGTTAAACCATTGGCGTAGGTTGTTCCAGCAATAATCACTGCAAACAGGAATGTGGTTAGGATCAGTATCATCTGTTTCTGCATAGTTCTCACCTCCTTTTACAGTTAGTAAACTGCAAAAATGTCAAAACTAATGAAATCAACGATTTGTCAATGAAAGAGGTTTTAAGTGATTTTTTAAAAATAAAAGTCTGTTGTAAGCCCCTCCCCAGAGATTCATTTCCATACATTTTTTTGCCACTGCCTTAACCATTTGACATTTATTGCTATAAGAGTATTATGCAGTTTTTTTTAATATAGTTTACTGATGACACCAATATTTCCCGATACCATCAAATCCAAAAGAAAATATCATTCTATATTAATATTGTTGATTAATAACTGTTTTGCAACTGTTTTTGTTTACTTTTAAGCCCCACAGATAATAAAGTCATGAGAAAGGCCACCAACCCCATGATGAGAAAAGTGTATTCATATCCAATTAATCTACCAGCATAAGAACCTATAACCGCCCCTATAAGAGCCCCTCCAATCAACTGTCCTAAACTGGTTATCAGGTTAATAAGTGCCTGACCAGATGCCCTATCCTCAGGAGGGGTTTCCACCAGCATAATGTAACGGGGAGGAGAACCTATGGTAGTGCTCATACCCACTCCCACCAGTACACTGGAAAAAAGAAATACATCAAATGAAGTGGAAAAGATGCTGAGGAATATGAGGCCAGAGGCCATGATTGAACTACCTATTAATATTATAATACGAGAACCAAACTTATCTAAAAGTCTGCCAATTAAGGGTGCTCCCACTGCCATGGTAAGCACCACTGGTATTAACATTAAGCTGGCATCTGAAGCATTAAATGAAAAACTCACAATTACAAATGCAGGCACGAAGACTGTGGCAGCCTGCACCAGTCCAGTTCCAACCATTATACAGCTAAGCAGTTTAACCTCCCTGCTTTGAAATAAATTAATTTGGATCAGAGGGTCCTGTGCTTTCAGTTCCATCTTCAGGAGGAGGGGGATTAAAATAATGCTCAAAATGAGGAAAGGTAAGACTGAAATTGATAAAAAACTGGTCATAAAGTTATTGGTATCTATCTGGTTAATGGCATAGGCTAGGAAAGTAACCATAAACCCTAATATAATCAATCCCTTCCAATCAAACTGTATATTGGGATTTTTTTCACCCCTTGGAAGTACATAGAGACTACCCAGAATAACCAGTAAGGAAACAGGTATATTAATGATAAAAAGCCACTGCCAACCGAAATCCAGGAGCAAAGCTCCTAAAATTGGTCCTAAAACACCTGTTAAACCCCATACTGAGCTTAATATGCCCAGGGCACCGCCCCTTTTTTCTGGGGGAAAAGCGTCTCCAATGAAAGCATTGGCCACTGGAAATATGCCTCCAGCACCCACGCCCTGAATAGATCTTCCCATTAAAACCATTTCAAATGATAAAGAGCTGATGGTAATTACAGAACCAATCAAGAAGAGTAAGATGTTAACCAGGTAGACGGTTTTCCTGCCGTATATATCTGAGAGTTTGGCCATTAAAGGAGTTCCGATCATGAAAAACAGGATGTAAATAGTGAAAACCCAGCTTAAAAACCTATCAGAAACTGTAAAATCAACTCCAATGGCAGGTAGTGCCGGGCCCACAATCCCTATATCCAGGGAGCCCATGAAAACACCCACCAAAAGCAGTAGCAGTATGCGGTTTTCAACCTTGCTAGCCATAAACTCAAATTAGAATTTACTGTTTAAAGATATTTTCTAAAAAAAGAGACTGTCTAATAAGCTAAAATCTGGAAAAATTAGGAAGAATTAATCTTAAATGATTAAAAAATAAAAATGTCAAATTTAAAAATTATAGTACTGCAAATTAGCTAGATTATTATATTACTGAATATAAATTTATATGCTGTTTATAAACTGTCTAAAAAGTTCTTTAATATTGAATAGGTTTCCATAGGCGATTCCACCAGCAGGTTATGACTGGCATCAGGTATTATTCTAATTTCTGAATGGGGAATCCTCTCACTAATTCTGATACTGTGATTGGGTGGTATGAACTGATCTTTTGCACCAGCAATGACCAGAGTGGGGATTTCCACATTTTTCAACGAATCAATGAGATTAACCTGGCAACAGGCTTTAATAGTATTTTTTAATGAATCAATGGAGATAGTTTCAGCCATTTCATCTCTAATTTTTAAAAATAATTCCTGGTTTCTATCTAGAAATTGGGGAGAGTTAGCCAGTTGTAGAGAGCTATCAAAAAAAGCTTCAAACCCTTCTTCAGTGAGTATTTTTTGAAGATTCAGAAATACCTTCTGAACTGGGGGATCTACGTGGGCAAAACTGGAGATGAGAGTTAAAGAACGGAATTTCTCTGGAAAGTGAAGTGAGAGTTCTTGCAATACAGCACCACCCATGGAATGACCCATGAAGTGTGCCTGTTCAATGCCCAGGGATGTTAAAAATCGGTAGATATCCTCTGAGAATAATTCAATACTGTATGGTCCTGGAGTATTACTGGACTGGCCATGACCCCGCAGATTTACAGCAAAAACATGGTAATCTCTGCTAAGTAATGGAGTTAATCCTTCCCACACGGTATGATCACTGGCCAGGCCATGGACCAGGATCAACGGGTAGCCCTCACCCAGGTCCTGGTAGTACATAGTTAAATCTTCTAAATTTATTCGATTCATGATATTACATTAGGGTAGTTAAAAATTATAAATTGCACCCCTTATGGGGTGGTACATTATATTAAACCATTTTTTTGGATATTTTTTTCGAATGATTTTAGAATGAATTCAAAATTTTTTAGATAAAATTAACATCTAGTAATCAGGAAATTTTTCTCTAATTTCCCTATTATCATGGAGATATTTTTTACAACGTAATAGGTTTAATAGAAGGGTAATTTTTCCATAAAAAGAATTTTAAGGAAAATATTTTTTTATTCAGTTTTATATGCCATAATTATAATTGTATCTTTTTTATTACGTAATGTGGTTAGAAAGATTTATTGCTTATCAAGAACAATTATTAATGATCATCTTTAGTTATTCGGCATAAAGGAGGTGAAAAGAGAGTGAGAAAAATTATTACACTGGCTTTCTTAACCCTGCTTTGTACCATGGCAGCCTTAGGCACTGTTTCTGCTGAGGATTCAGATAACGCGGCAATAAATGAAACCAACTTAACAGATCCTGTTGAGAAAATTGCACTGCCTGACCCTTACAACACCAGGACTGGTGAAAGTTTCACCACCATTCAGGCAGCCATTGACGATGCTGACACTCAAAACGGTGACACCATCCAAGTGGAACCTGGAATCTACACTGAACATGTCATTTTAAACAAAATGCTCAACCTCATTGCCACGGGTCCAAATACCATAATCAATGGCACATTAACTATAACTGCACAGGGCAGTGGTTCCACAGTACAGGGATTCACCATAACCAACGGTACAACAACCAGCACCACTATCTTCAGTGAAAACTTTGACAGCGTCACTACACCCAAGTTACCGTTCGGATGGGCTACCATACCTGTTTATTATACTAGTGGAAATGTCCCAGAATGGCAAACCAACGTAGGAACACACTATCCCAGTGGTAAACCTGCTCACAGTGGAGATAAACTGGCATACTTTAACTCATGGAATGCAGATGAACACTCCTCTGCACGGTTATATCGTACCATTGGACTGGACTTAAGTGGAAAAAGCAGTGCAGAACTATCATTCTGGATGTACCATGATACTTTTTATTCTACATCAAATGATCTAATTCAGGTGCAGGTTTCCCCAGATGGGGGAAACACTTGGACTAATGTAGGAAACGCCTTCCCCAGATTTGATGGATCAACAGGCTGGAAGAAACATAATGTAGACCTATCCAGTTACACTGGCTTCGGGATGAATAATGTGAGGATTGGATTTCTAGGTGTCAGTGATTATGGAAGTGACTGTCACATTGATGACGTGACTATTGATGTACCGGCGACGGATAGACTTGTGGAAGTACTAATGGGGGCTAACAATGTAAAACTTCAATATTTGACCATAACTGGGGGAACAGCTAATGCTAACGGTGCAGGGATCTACAACCAGGGTGGAACCGCAGCACAACCAACACAGCTCATCAACTGTTTAATCACAGGAAACACAGCCACTGGTAATTATCTGGGTGGCGGTATCTACAACACTGGAACCCTGAACATGGTAAACTGTGAGGTTACCAGTAACACAGCGGCTAATGGTGGAGGAATCTATAACTATTATGGTAGTGTTTCAATTGATAACTGCCTACTGAACTCTAACCGTGCACTGTTAAGTGCTGGAGCAATATACAGTGATCATGGAACAATGAACATACTCAACTCCCAAATAAACAGTAACACAGCTTTTTACGCTTCTGCTATGGACTTCCGTGATGATCAAACCAGCATCATTAACATAAAAAACAGTCGGATTGAAAATAACATTGGAAATGACGGTGCCATACAGAACTACTGTGATCTGACCATTGAAAACTGCATCATCAGTGGGAATCAGGCTAAATTATCCGTTGGTGGGGCCATAGTAAACTACAACGACGGTGTTTTAACAGTTAAAAACACGGTGTTTGAGAATAACTTCGCTGGTAATGTTGGTGGAGCTATTTACAACGAAAACTACCGCAACGTGTTATTTACAGACTGCCAGTTCACAGGAAACACTGCATGTTATGGAGGGGCAATTTTTTCTGATATTGTCGACAAATACAGTATTAATCCAACCTTAACTGTTATAAACAGCCTGATTTCAGGAAACAAAGCAACTGACAGTGGAGGTGCAGCTTATAACTGGAACGGACCGCTGGTTCTAAATTTCAACCGCATAATAGCTAACACCGCACCAACTGCTTCCAACATTTACAACAGGCCAGAACAAGCTACAACCAATGCCCTGTACAACTGGTGGGGTTCCAATGCCGGTCCAGACCCATCTAGCCTCGTTAATGTACCAGAGAAGAACTCAAACCCCTGGCTGGTAATGAACTACGGTGCTAATCCAACTACCATCCTGCAGGGTGCCACTTCCACCCTGACAGCTGACTTCAGATACGATTCATGGGGAGTATTTCACGACCCATCACTAGGTCACCTGCCAGACGGAACACCGGTAACCTTCACCACCAATCTGGGTAATGTGGGCAGTAAATCCATCACAGTCAACACCCTTAACGGCATAGCAACTGCCATACTCCGTGGTGATGAAGCAGCAGGAGAAGCATTAACCTCAGCAACCCTGGACTTCCAAGTATTGTATTCTGCAGTTGTTATTCAATCCACAGCCAGTGCTGCTAGTGCAGCCAGCACCACCCGGACCATTGGAATGCAAAGCACCGGCACACCTATCGCCGGGTTAATCCTTGCTATCTTCATGGTTTTAAGTGGGATGGCTGTGCATGGGAAAAAATAAAAGGGAGGTTGAAACTCCTCCTTTCCCCAATTTTTTTTATATGATTTGGAGTAACCATTTTCTAAGAGGCTTTCTATCCTTCCAAGTTTTTTATTTATTCAAATTAAAATTTTATTCTAGTTTAATGTTCTTTATGGAAATTGTATGCTTTAAAATATATCATATCCCATTTAGAAGTATCCTTAAAGCTTGAATATGGGTTCCCTCTTCAAATTGAAGGTTTCACTTGGTTTAGTATCCTTTGGGAAACAATGAAAATATGCTCCTGATTCCGTATAAAATGGAATACCCCAGCTAAGCTAATGGGTTTGGAAGTACAGGGAAAATTTAAATAGAACTATCTTAATCATTGAAAATTAGAAATGTACGATTAAAGTGTCCATTTAATCTTCTAAAAGCTTTTTCATATTATCTGCAGCATCTTGATTAAGTGGATTGATGTTCAGAGCCTTTCCATAGGCTTCAATAGATTTTTCTTTATCACCCAGTTTATGGTATGTCAGGCCCAGGATCTGCCAGGCGTCATCCCAGTCTGACCTTATCTTGATGAGTTTTTCAGAAATTTCTTTACTCCTCTCATAGTCACCGGTTTGGTATAATGAAACAGCCAGATAATAAAGGGCTTCAGCATCATCTTCTCTTTTTTGAAGGACTTTCTTAAAGTTACGGATGGCCTCTTTGTGTTTTCCCAGTTTTTTCAAAATTATCCCCTGATACTTTATGGCAGAGAGGTTATTTTCATCCATGTTCAAAGCTTTCTGGAAACAATCTAAAGCTTGTTTTAAGTTGCCATTAAAGTAGAATGCTTCACCCTTCCGGGTGAGATTCTCCGGGTTTTCAAATTCACAGTAACCTTCAGCACCTACACTGCCTCTTTTTAAAGGGACGGATGTGCTTTTAAGATGATTAAGATTTACATCACCTGGCAAATCTACACTTTCACCCTTCATCATCTTCATTACAGCCTCTAAAATGAAGATAGTCCCTTTTTTATGGAGTGGCTTGTTATCATTTCCACATTTAGGTGAGTAAATACAGGTAGGGCAGCCCTTAATGCACTGGCATTCTTTAACCATGTCCCTGGTAACCTCCACCAGTTTCTCCATGACTTCAACTGCCTTCTCTGCTAAACCTATTCCTCCTTCATAGGCATCGTAGATAAATATGGTAGCTTTACCTGTTTCTGGATGGTAATTGGTGGACAGTCCTCCTATATCAAAACGGTCGCATAGTACCAGTAAGGGGAACATGCTTATAAGAGCATGCTCTGCACCGTGCAGACTCCCAGCATAGGAATCTTTCTGGGGGTAGATGTTTTCCAGCATATCCGCCACCACACCCGGCAAGGTGAACCATAAACCCCTGGTATGATATTTCAAAGGTGGTAAATCCAGTTCATGAGTAGATAAGGTTTTACCATAAATCATCACCTTGTATTTATAGAAGTCTTGGGTAACCTTCACCTCACCAAAAGAAACCCTGAAATTACCAATATCCCGGGTTTCCATCTCCTTCTCAATGGAAACATCCACATTTCTCAGGGCCTGAGTATGGTAATCCACATCCATCTTTTTAACCTTAATTATCCTTTTTTTGAGGTTAAACTCATCCACAATATAGGTTTCACCCTGGTTGATGAGCACGGCTCCTTCATGGGCTTCACTGTAGGCATGCTGCCGGTCCATGGTTTCCATTAACTTTTTTTTATGGAATACTTTAAAGTGGTCACTGGTGATCTGGTCCAGGCTGATACTTAATGCCGGATCTTTACGCCCCACATAGGTCAGTCCCAGTAAACCTTCTTTTACCATCATGTTTTTCCTTAAAACATCCCACATATCATAATCTGCCGGGAAGTTTTTCTCAAAGTCATCAACAGTTAAGGGAAGTTCCTTCATGGAACATAAAAGATGTCCCATGGCTATTTTCTTGTTTTCCAGGTCAATAACTGCATTCTCATGTGATTTATGGAAAAGGAATTCGGGATGTTTCATAAGGTACTGGTCCAGGGCATTTTCAAAGGCCACCATAATTACCAGGGACTCGTTCTCAGCCCGTCCTGCACGTCCTGCCTGCTGCCAGGTGCTGATCATGGTTCCAGGATAGCCACTGATAATCACACAATCCAGGCTACCAATATCCACCCCTAACTCCAGGGCATTGGTGCAGGTCACACCCACCAGATCTCCATTTTTAAGACCCTTTTCGATGTTTCTCCGCTCCTGGGCCAGGTAACCCGACCGGTAGGCTGTTATACGGTTCACCAGTTCAGGTTTGGTTTCATTCAACTCGCGTTTAGCCCACATGGCTACAAGTTCAGCCATCTTACGGCTGACAGTGAAACACAATGTTTGCAATCCATTTAAGACCATTAACTGAAATAGTTGGCTGGTTTCCTGGTGGGTGGACAGATCACCCCACTTGGCAAAGGGATTGTAAAAAACGAAATGCTTCTTCCCACTGGGTGAAGTGTCTTTATTAACCTGAGAAAACTCCATACCCACCAGTTTACGGCTGAATTCATCTGGATTGGCCAGGGTGGCTGATGAGAGAATGAACTGAGGATAACTGCCATAATGGTTACAGATACGCCTCAATCTTCTAATTAAGTAGGCTACATTGGAGCCGAATACACCCCTGTAGTGGTGTGCTTCGTCAATCACCACGTACTTCAGATTTTTGTAGAAGCGGTTCCACTGCTGATGCCATCCCAGGATCAGGTGTAACATGTAAGGGTTAGTGAGAATTATACGGGAATTTTCTTTAATCCAGGGACGAATATTTTTTGGTGTGTCCCCGTCATAGATATTAGGCTTTAAATCAAGATTACAAGATGATTCCAGATGTTTTAACACGTTCAGCTGGTCATTGGCCAGTGCCTTGGCCGGGTAAATGTAAAGGGCAGTGGCTTCCTCATCATGGTAAAGGGTTTCCAATATGGGAAGGTTAAAAGCAAGTGTTTTTCCAGATGCAGTGGGAGTGGTGATTAAAACATTTTCGCCCTTACGGATGAGCCGGGTGGCCTCCACCTGGTGCTGGTAGAGTCTAATACGGCTGTCATCCAGATATTTCTGGATGGATGAAGGTAGGTCCTTCACTTCACCGTACTCTGCTTTTCTCTTATTGAGGGTTTCAATATGTTCCACTTTACGGCTGAAAGCACGGTTACCTTCCAGGTTTTTTAGAACTTTTTCCAACATCTGATTCTTAATCATGCTTTTTCTTATTAATCCTCCATCCTTTCTGATTCTAATAATCTATACTTATGGTTTTTTATAAAAATTTATCTAATTCTCCTTCAAAGTTTAATCATTTTATCTTCAGGCTATTATTACAAAATAATTAATCCTATTATTCTATTAATATTCAATAAAGCAATGATTTTTTCAGATATTGCATTTTCAGTCTTATATTTTAAAAAATTCCTTAATTTAAATTTACCCACGGCATTCTAATAGAATATACAGATATAATTTAAAATATGCAAAGAAATAAAATATAATAAGGAATGATCTTATGGACATCCTCAAACAAGTTACTCTGGAACTGGAAAAAAATCCAATGATCTTATTTGCCTATCTTTACGGGTCGGTGGCTCGAGGAGAGCAAAGGGAAGATAGTGACATTGATATAGCAGTATACCTGTCTAAACATACTAATGATCCACTTTTAGAAAGTAAAATAGGGCTTGAATTGCAAAAAAAATTAGGAAAAAATGTTGATATACGTGTTATCAACTCAGCATCCTTAGTTTTTATTCACCAGGTGTTGAATAATGGTCAACTCCTTTTCTCCAATGATGATAAATGCAGGATTAATTTTGAAACGAGAAAAATGGACGAATATTTAGATTTCAAGCCAGTTATGGAAAAATATGATAAAAAAAGGTTGGAAAGATATGGAATTTGACAATGAATCAATCCAACTTAGAATAGACATAATTGAAAGGAACTTGGCGGAGATTGCAAAAATAGTATCCGAAGGTTATGAGCAGTTCGATTACAGAAATCAACTTGCATCTAAACATGCCTTACAGGAATCTATTGAAAGTTGTATTGATATTGCAAACCATATCATCGCTACCATGGGTTTTAGGCGTCCAAATGATTATAGGGATGTTTTCATTGTTTTAGAGGAAAATGATATTCTGAACAAAGAACTATCAGCGAAACTGCAAGCTATGGCCAGTTTCAGGAATCTTTTAGTTTTCCGTTATGCAGATATGGATAAAATAAAACTTTTTAAGATAATGAAAATTGAAACTAATGATTTCAATGATTTTATTGTGCAGATATTAGGTTATATAAATTAAATTCAAGTTAACTGATTTACTTGTTCAATCAGGTTCATATATGCCCATTTATATCAGATGGGTTTGATAATCATTTTCAACCTTTTCTAATTCTCCATTTCCCCTTATATGAGTTATCTGAAAACCATGTTTTTTGAGTGACTGGGCTATAAGGTGGTGGCGATGACAATGGTAAGGATCCTCTTCACTGCACATTAAAACCACCCTGTAATTTTTGGCAGAATTTAAAAGTTCTTTTAAACCTTCTTGATAGTTGTTATCTGCTTCCAAACGGTGGTAGATTAATTTATCATCATGATAAAATTTCTTATCCCTGGGTTTTCCACCAATCTTATTGCCCAGATAAAGGTATTTAATATTAAACTGCTTCAATGCTTTTTCTAAAGGCTTTCTGTTAAAGTGGGGTGAATATTTACTGTAGGGACTGGTGCGAACATCCACAACCATATTTACCTCTTGTTTTTGGATTAATTCCGAGAATACGGAGAACTTATGGTTACTGTGGCCTATGGTAAACACTTGATTATTCATAATCTCCTATTGGAAGCTTCCAGTTAATTATAGTTACAGGTAGATGAAAACTCCAAAAAAATCCTTAGACATGCTTTAAGAGAAATTGACGGATTCATGATACCCAATACATATATATGGACTGTTTCACTGGTTTAAATGGTGCTCAATAGCGAAATCCAGACTATACTACTGGTTAAAAAAATATGATGTCCATGCTAATTAAACAAAAAGCCACTGATGCAGAATATAAATTTGTAATAAACCTGCAGTGGCGTTTATAAACACTAGCAAAAAAAAATTAAAACTTGTATGCTGGTGAAAGTAATGGCAAAATTTAATTTCATTCCCGGTATTCTACCTTAAAATCTTTCCAGAATTTTTTACCACTCTTAGAGGGCTGTTTACCATTGTAGGTTATTCTTACCTCCCAGCCCAGCTCCACCTTTTTCATTAAATCATCCAGGACCTTGGAACCCCAGATCTTCATTTCTCCATCTTCCGCTTTGATGGTGTAAAGATTGCTTTTAAACTGACCCACATTTTCTTCAAAGTCAATGTACGTTCCTTGCAAGGTTTCCCCAACTGCTTCAGGTTCCCAGAAGGCAGGTTTTTCCATCTCTCCCTCATCCCTTTTTACTTCAATCCAATCACTCATCACTAATCCCTCTTAAAATCATTAGAATATTTTTATTACTATTTCAAATAAATTAATACTATTAAATTTTGTATGCATTTATCAGTTTATAATACTTTTTATCATTTATATACTCTTTTTTACAGGTTAAAAATGAAATTTTTCCAATTAATGTTTGATTATTGGTTTTAAAAATGTTTCTAACATTTGAACGGTTTCTTCTTTACAGTCCAAATGTCTTTTTGGATTGGTTCTGTATCGTTGTGGCCTTTTAGATCATCATCAGTTAATAAGGTGCCATTTTCCCAGTAATATTCCATTTCTGAATTTATTTTAGGTATAATGGATGTTTTACCAGTTAAGGTCAATTCCAATGACTTGTGGAGGCTGTAGTAGTACCAGTTAGTGCTGCCCATATAAAAAATATCATTATCTATGAGTATGATCTTAAAATGCAAGTTTTGGAGTGTTTTAGCCTGGAAATTTACAGAATTTTTACGAGCCAAGTTCAGTGCAGATAGTGTTCTGGAATCAATACTATTATCTTCCTCCATACGGACCATAAAAGACAGGTTAATATTCTCATCTTCTATTGAATCAATGATTTTACCTACAAAATATGCATCAATCCAAGGTCCAACTATAAAAATGCTCTTAGCTGCTTGACAGATACTCTGCTGAAGGTGAGGTAGTAGCTCTCCTTTTTTCAGGAGTTCTAAGGAATTAGTTGATACGGATTTCATGAAATATTATATGTTAACATAAAGGTATTATAATCATTAGATGTGCTGGCATTGCTTTTAGTACTCCTTTGAATGTATAAACAATAATTAACTCAACTATCAGAGAGAATGGTTTAATTCTATCGTAACACCTATTGATTAAATCATTTAATCAAGAATCTATAAAAATGATAATGTAATTTTAACTACCCAAAACACCATTAAAGACTAATCGAATTGAAACAATATTAGTGAAGTAGTATGTAAATATTTAAAATAAACCCATATAAACTTGAATAAAAATAAAAAAAGAGGGGATTTTCTCCCTGTAAATATTCTTTAAGTAATATCAGGTTTTTTTTTTTTTAATCGATTTTAACTTCAAATGTTTCCTTTTTCTCTAGTTTTGGCATGTTCACTGTGAGTACCCCGTCTTTAAATTTAGCAGTTACTTCATCGATTTTCACCTTGGCTGGGAGTATGTAAGTTCTAGCTGCTTTTCCGAATCTTCGTTCTTTCCTGTGGAAGGTTACTCCCTCTTCTTCACCTTCTTCCTCTTTTTCTTCAGAAAATTCTGCTTTAATTTCCAGTGTGTCTTCTGTAAGATCGATTTTTATGTCTTCACGTTTAAAACCAGGTAGATCGGTTTTGACAGTAATATCATCCTCAGTTTCCATGACATCCATGGCTGGTTTAACTGGTCCACCAGTATACTCGGCTATGGCATTGTCCAGATCCAGTTGTTTTTCCTTAATGGTCTGAATCATATCATTAAACATTGCATCTACACCTTTTTTCTTCTCTTCCATTTTTTTATTCCCCCAATATATTTATCCTATTTGTATCATACAGGATACATCGCACCTAAAAACTTAATATAAACAATGTATAGCGATGTACACTTTGCATGCATATAGCTTAACATCGCTATTGTGTTATGTTAATTAGTGTACTTATTTTTTTCATCTAATTTTTTTCTTTTTTTGATTATTCTCTAACATTTTTCCATACCCCCATTTTTATACCTAATAGTAATAATTTTTATATTAAAGTTATGTATATATTGTATTAAATCAACATTTTTCATGAGATCAAGTAAAAAACTGGAGGATTTTAATTGGAAGGAAGGTTGTCTCCATCATGGGAAAAACTGGATGGATCAAATGGGCCTTTAAGGGAAGCAGAACAAATATTCATATCTTATTTAGACAAATATTTGCCTGATTACTGGAAAATATTTCACCGACCCTTTTTTAACGGATCCCATCCGGACTTACTTCTTTTAAACCCAGAGGGTGGTGTAATGATCTACCAGATAATGGATAAGACTTATCAGGGTTGCACACCTGAAGCTAATAAAAAACAGCTTGACTACTACCGGAATAAATTGATCCAGGAGCTAGTGCCTGAAATCAGTGAAAAAATAGATGAAGATACAAAAAGATTTGCACTCTTCAAAACAGGGATTTACCTGCACCACATGGACAGTTACCAGGCTCAGATAGAATACGAACAATACCCTTACCTAACGGTGGTGGGATATGATGATCTAGATGAGGAAAGTTTATATCTGGTTGTTCCAGGATATGATTTTAAAAAGGACATCTACATGAATCCTGAGTGGGGATTGAAACTTGAAAAATGGCTCAAACCCCCATATCACCCTGGTAAAAGAACTGGCATCCAGCTGACCAGACAACAGAAACATCTCTCTATACCTCAACCAGGGCACCGCAGACTACGAGGAGCTGCAGGAAGTGGAAAAACACTTGTATTAGCCTACCGAGCAGCGCGGCTGGCTATGCAGAATCAAAAAGTATTGGTAATAACCTACAACCGGAATTTATGGCATTTTATCAAGAAAATGATAGAAAAAACTCCCTATAATTTTGAATGGTCCAATATAACCTTCAGACATTTTCATGGGTTCTGCAAAGACCTCTTAAATGAATTTCATCTCGCTGCACCCACCAATATCCATGATATGGTACCGGTGCTAACAAAAGCTCTAGCCAATGAAAACCTGGATAAATTCAAATATGATGCCATATTAATTGATGAAGGACAGGATTACAGCTGGCAATGGTATAACTTCTTATGCCCGTTCTTAAAAGAACGTAACGAACTTTTCCTGGTTTGTGATGAGAAACAGAATATATATGGTAGAGAGTTATCCTGGATAGATGGAAAGATGGAAAATGTCCAGTTCCGTGGCCGGTGGGCAGAACTTAACACTATACACAGATTACCACGCGAAATAGCAGAACTGGCAAAAAAATTCAGTGAAAAGTTCGATTTATCATCTTCAGTGGAATTTGACTATGCACAGACCCTACTTTTAAATGATAATAGTTCTTTTTTCAGATGGGAAAACATTAAGACCAAAAATTCCCTCAGCAAAGTTTATGAAGCTTACAAGAGTTTTTATCAGAATAATAATCTTTCAAAGGAATTTAAACCATCAGATATAGTGATACTGCTTCCCAAAAATAAACTGGGGAAAGACTTGGTGGAATTCTTTCACCAAAAAGACATCCCATGTGACCATGTATTCATCACCCAGAAGAACTCCCAGTATCGTAGTAAAAAAATATCGAGTGTTAATGATGAACGCCTCAAATTAAGCACCATTCACCAGTTTAAAGGTTGGGAATCACCCAATGTTATTCTTTTAATACCTGAACACTGGAGTGGTGGTAATAAAAATCTTGATGCCGTGGTTTACACTGCAATAACCCGAACTCTAAAGAATTTGATAGTTTTAAACTGTAATGAACGATACAGAGATTTTGGGGAAAAACATGGAAATAATTAATTATTACAAGGCAATAAGAGAATCTTATTCACATTTGATTAAAAACAAGGAAAAATATTTTTTTAAACATTCAAGCTAATACCCTGATAAATTTCATTATTATCAGTTTAATTTTTTAATGAGATTTTTTAAAAAACCATTTTTTTATGATAAATACCATTTTGTATAATAAAAATAATTATTTCAACCTGATAATATCCAATATATGTTATTTTTTAGAAAAAGACCTTAAAATCCATCAAATTAGATTACCTATTATAAAACGTTATTTTGTTCTGAAAGGTTCATTTATAAATCTTTATAGTTATAAACCTCCATTATTCTATTTTCACATGGATTATAGCCAAGTATCGGGCTGAGAGAATCAAAATAAAAAGGCTTATTTAAGGTAAAATGGTTCTGATATGAGCTCGTTTACTAAAAATAGTAACCAGTGCAGCTAATCCCCTATCTGTTTTTAGAATAAGCCTGAAATGAGTCTTAAATCTAAAAAATCCCTCTCTACTTGTCCTTTTTTTCAGTAAAATTCCATACCTTTATATGTTATGATGTTGCAACCTAGTGTAACTCAACAAAGCCCCATAAAAATAAATTCTAATTTTTTCGGGCACGGAGGAGATATAATTAATAGATTATCTAGCTATGCTATTATATGCATGTTAAGCTTGGTTATCGCTGCAATCCCTATTGTGGGAGCTTCAGATGGCCAGAAAATTGATTTAAATGATAAATATTCCGCTGATGGTTTGAAAATTGGAGTAACCAGCCAAGATGTGAAGGAAGCTGAAAATGTGCTTCAAAATAATAAACCATTCGGTGAAAAAACCAGCAAAGTCCTGGGAAATAACACTAACAATCAATCCCAAATCCTAAAGCTTGGTGCCTCAGGAGAAAAGGTCAAAGAAATCCAGCAATGGTTAACTGATTACGGATACTACAAAGGAAATATAGATGGTGAATTCGGAGCCAGCACTGATAAAGCTGTTAGAGATTTCCAGACAGAATCCGGATTAATTGTTGACGGAATCGTTGGTAATGATACTAAAAAGGCTATGGAAACCTGGGATAAACATTTAGCTCAGGTTCAGGCTGCAGCTGGTGAAGATACCAGTACTGCCAGTACCAGCACAAGTTCTTCTTCTAAAAAGGCTTATGCTTCAGCTGTACGAAGCTACAGTAATTCATACAGTAGCAGTTGGAGTAATGGTAAAGGAACTGGTGACTGCTGGGATAACAGCGCAGCACTATACAGCCAGTTAACTTCATCTGGTAGTAAAGCACGAATTGTACAATACGCCAATAGCTACGTTTCCAACCACCGATCCGTGGAGGTATGGGATGGTAGTAGCTGGGTGGACTATGACTACAAAGGTAATGGTTACGCTCAGAGATACTATGCAACCAGCCACGACGGCTCAGCACAGGTAATTGCCAGCAGTTAAGCCTATATCACCTAATAAAACTCCTATCCAACAGTATCTTAAAAACTGTTGGAATTTTTTAATTTTTTTAAATCAAGTTTAAAATACTATTTTCTTAATTTCAAATCAAATTATTGTGTTTAAAGCTTTTAATGGTTGACTTTTATTTTGTGCACAGTTTATCATGCATTTAGACTATATTATTTGAGAATTACTATGATTCTTTAATTATTTTTATTTATTGAGATTCTATTTGGCCATTTATGTGAAATTTCCCATATTATTCAATACTAAAAATGGATAGTAAAGTATTTATATAATTACTAATATACCAATAAATGCCAATCTTGCAATAGCCACACTCAAAAAACTAGGAGGTAGATAAAATGGTAACTGAAAAGAAAGAAACTGTTGAGTCTCCTTCAAGTGGGGGATCATTGGTGAAACAACCAACCCGAGAGCATGAACTTGCAAGTGGATTTGATTCTATTTTCGAGGACTTTAGAAGGTCAATTGATGACTTAATGGCTCCATTCTTACCAATGAGAACTTATATTCCAAGGACATTAAGCAGTCATCCCATCCGAGCACCTTTGCTTGATTTAATAGAAGAAGACGATGAATACATTATAAGAACAGAGTTACCTGGATTTGACAAAAAGGATGTTAACATTGAACTGAATAAGGATCTTCTGGTGCTCAAGGCTGAGAAGAAGTCAGAAGAGGAAGAGAAGTCTGAAAACTATCTGCACCGAGAAAGGGCCTATGCATCCTGCCAGAGAACCATCAATTTCCCCAAAGAAGTTGATCCATCCAAAGTTGAAGGAAAAATGGAAAATGGGTTACTTGAACTGAAGATACCACTGAGAGAGCCCAAACCCGAAGAGAGAATGACCAAGGTAGAAATTAAATAAATTTCCTATTTTTTTTCATTTTTTCCCCTTCTTGTAGTTAATATCTACGTGATAAGGTAATTATTTCTAAAATTGGATTAATAGAGATAATGAGAATAAAATGCTGATTTATTTTTGATATATATACTTGTGCATAGTTTAACAACAAATTTATTGCATAAATACTTATTTGGAAAGATTTCCTACTTTAAGTGCAGTTTATGAAATTTCTTTGTTTATCAGGGTTTAGGGGGACTATTATAAATTTAAAATGATTAAAAAACTAGTATTCATTTCCTAAAGATATTAATTTTAATTTATTTATTTGCTTCAATTTTGGTTCCAATATAAGTAGCTATATGATAAGTTTAACGTGTTATTTAAGTTCGAAAATTTTTCAAAATCTATTTCTAGTAAAAGTACATATTCAAAATATTAACACTCTAGATTTCTATTAGGTTAGGAGGCAGTATATTGGATGCAAGTGACTCTGGTAAATGGACTGTGCTTATTATTGGAATCATAACCGGTGTGGTATTTGTAATTGACTCATCTATTATGTCGGTTTCCATCACCAATCTGGTAATGGATCTTGATACCACTGCTAGTGGTGTGCAATTTGCCATTGCCCTATACACTCTGGTTATGGGCAGCCTACTACTCCTGGGTGGTAAACTCCAGGACATCATGGGACGAAAGAAAACATTCCTGATAGGCACTGTACTTTTCGCTATAGGGGCTTTGATAACTGTTATCAGTTTCAACCTGATTATGGTGGTTCTAGGATGGTCAGTTCTAGAGGGCATAGGGGCGGCAATGATGCTACCAGCCATAATTGCCTATATCAGTAAAACCTACCATGGGAAAGAGAGAATCTGGGCTCTGGGAATCTTCGGAGCTACCACAGCCATTGCAGCAGCATCCGGACCCCTGGTGGGTGGATTTTTAACCACATACTTCTCCTGGAGAGTTGCATTCTCAGTTATGGTTATAGTAGCAGTTATACTATGGATCTACTCCCGCCAACTGGAAGAAACAAAACCTACAGCCACCTGGTCTGAATTGGATATATCCGGAGCAAGCACTTCCTTCCTGGGATTACTACTGCTATTGATAGGGATCATGTTCTTGGATGACCCTCAGAATATAAGCTGGGGAATCATCCTGGTGATTTTTGGATTAATTCTACTTTTAATCTTCTATTACATCCAGAAAAGAAGGATTAATTCTTCAAAAGACCCACTGGTTGATGTTAGACTTTTCCAGAACAGAAGTTTCACCCTGAATAATGTGATACGCCTGGTGACCAATGTGGTGGTAACCGGGGGTATGGTATTCATTTTCCCCATTTTTGTGCAGCAAGTTATGGGTTTTAATGCATTTATGACTGGAGTCACACTCCTACCAGCTACCATAGGCACCCTCACCTTTGCCCTGCTGGTGAGTAAATTCGCAGATTACCTTAAACCCCGCCATCTGGTGACCATAGGACTATCAATACAGTTAATGGGCATATTTGTCCTCCTGAATACCTTTTCCCTCAAAACCAGTATATGGGATCTCATACCAGGCATTTTCTTAATAGGTGCAGGCTACGGGTTCACCACCACCCTATTACCCAATAATATACTGAGTTCTGCTCCCAAGGAAAGGCAGAATGATGCCTCTTCCATTATGGAAACCGGTAGCAGGGTGGGGCAATCCATGGGAACTGCTCTTATAGGAACTATCCTACTATTTGGAGTATTCATGAGCCTGCCACCAGCACTGGAAGATTCAGGGTTAGCCCAGCTAGGAGTTACAGAGAATGATGCAGTGCAGTACGTGGAGAAGATGCAAACTGAAAACTTGTCTTTTCCACCAGAAATTCAAGAAAAAATAACCAGAGCAACTGATATTACCATAAGTTCATCAATGAACACTGCCATGTATGCCATGGCTATTTTAACCCTAATCTCAATATTCACCAGCTTAATGGTGCGTGAGGAGGAAATGAGTTAAATTATTTTATAAGAAATTGAGTTTTAAAAGCAAATTTTCGTCCCAACACACCACATAACCTACATTGCATGGCCTAACCTTTAATCGGCAAAGATATACATTAATCTAACTCACAACTCATTTAACTATCTTTTATTTATTTCTCTAGGTATAGGAAGACGTATCACTTCAGGAACTTCAATAAGGTATTCTATGATTTCATCGGATGATATTATCAATGTACTCTTTTTCTGTCTTTCAAAACGAGCAGCGGCATCTGAACTTACCATTAGAAGGGGGTTACTAATACCAAAATGGTTTAACAAGTTGTGGCTTATGGCTTCATTAATAGTAAAGGAATTTTTGGTATCCATAACAGGCAAACTGCTTGATATTCCTGGTAAATCCTCAACTCCTGCATTGTCCACAAAGTTATATTCCATGGCTTCCTCGAAGCTTTCGGGTTCTTCAATCCAATTATCAGATTCCCAATCTTCATCTTCAACCCCGGCCACAGAACCTAAAAATGAAAATACTAAAAGAAAGTTTAGTGCAAGAATGATGGAAATTTTTCTCTTCATCATAACCTCAGGTTACTTTAACAGATAGGTTTTATAAATAATGCTCAAATTTATTTTGAAATCACAAATTGTTAAGTCTATTTTACTATTATGGTGACAATCATCACTAAAACCAAAAAAAAAACAATAATAAAAAAATAGCAGCAGACCAAAAAAATAAGAAATTTTTTTCCGATAGGAAATAGTACTGCAACACGCACAAGTTCATTATTCTTTATAGATACTGTGACTTCACTCTGGTGCATTGCGCAAATTCAGTGTTAAACGGCACTGATACTTTTATAGCAGAATATCCTGGAACTTTTTTTACTCATACTTTATACATTTTAGCGACTTTTCCATAACAGGCACGTGATATTTACATAAATACTCAGTGATGTCATCATCAATTAATACTACGAAATGTCCACAAAACAGTCATAAATTTTGATATTAATAAATAAATATTTTATAATAAACTATTGTAATAAACATCATATATTGCATTTCACATTAATTTGAATTAGTAATGAAATTCAGATTATATAATGTAAATTATATCAAAAGGCATTAATTCGTTTTTTGATATAAAAACCCATAAAAATAATATTATTTGGTTCGTTGGCCAGAGGGGAGGCCAGGGAAGATTCCGATATGGATATATTTTCATAGTAAATAAGGAAAGTATTGAATTAAGGCGAAACCTTATTGGAATAGGTTTCAACATCAAGCTGGAAACTGGTGTGGAACTATCCATCAAAGTAGTTTCAGAAGACGAATTCCAGACACATAAAAACTTCTCATTTTTCAAAACAATATCCAGTGAGGGTGTACCTATAGTATCCTGATGAAGAAATAGATCTGCTTATGAGGAGCTTGGAAAAGGCTTTAAGCTGCTGAAATATTATTTAATCAAGTTTTTTTTGAAGATTCTATAAGTAGGGCCTATTATAGTATGTTTTATGGGGCACGTACTCTACTTTTAAAGGAAAATATAACAGTTAAAACTCACAGAGGCCTTATTTCCGAATTCGGCCAGAAACTTGTCGAAAATGGCCCTCTTGAACGTAAATATGGCAGAAATCTTCGAATTGCCGAAGAGCTTCGTGAAGAATCAGATTATTCTGTATCCCGTGAAATATCGACCAGAAGAAGCCAGGCTGGACTTGAAGATGCCCGTGAATTTCTAGAAAAAGTATCAAACATTCTGGAGGAATCTGAATAAGCTTATCATAACTGAGTGGTGAATCCACTTAAAATCATGAATTCCTTTTAACTACATCAAGAAACTAAACTGACTACGTTGTAAGAGGTAATAGTTGGATCGATTCATTCTTCGTTATAAAGATCTATCCTTTAATCTCTGCAGTAGATAGAATTCATATCTTCAAGTATTCTTTAAGCTCTTTAACAAAGTTTTCTGCACGATAAAAAGCCTTTTCTGCAGTTTCCTTATTTATTTCGGATCTGAATCCGTAATCAGCAGATGAACGGTCGTCGAATGCTCTATTGAAGTCACGTCCTAATTCTGGTTTGAAAACTCCCGTTTTAATAAAATGAATACCAAACTGGGAAACAACCCCACTATGAGATGAAAATTTTAAATTTTTCGATAGTAAAACCGCTTCTGGCGTAAAACATAGCATAATAAGATCTACTAATTGCAATGTCATGATAACCATTGTCAATAAGTAATTGGATAGATTCCAGATTATCTTCGGCTCTTTTAAATAAAAATTCGATTTTATCCTTCAAACTTTGACCCCCTCCTTTTGGATATGGTAATGAAGGGGCCATTCTGTATCTTTAAGATCCTCTTGAGATATTGGATAAAAAGAGATTAGCTCTCCATATTTTAGTGCTAAGTGATAGGTTTCTTCATGTAATCTGTCCAATTCCTGAAACTTATCTACGCTGCCTTTGAGGACTATGGCAATGTCTATATCAGAGTCAGCATTTGCGTCATCCCGGGCAAATGAACCATAAAGGATGATTTCAACTAGCCTATCCCTATAAAGTTCCTTTAAAACCTTTTTAAGGTCAGAAGTCAGTGGTTTAATCTCGCTTTTCGAACGACTATTAACCATAAATAATCACACTTCAAACTTTATATAATCCTTTTGTAGCTGAATATAAATTAATTTATTTGAATAATTTTTATTCTATACTCTTAATTTACTAAGTAGTCTAGCGAATTAAAAAAAGATTAGTTTAAGTTTTGAAATAAAATCCAATTGTTCATACCCTCATATAAAATTCCTCTAATCACTCTGATTTTTAAAAATCACAGCTCAATGTTAAAATAAATCAGTAATTTAACTATATTCGACAACTATCTGACAATCTGTGATTAAATTCATCAATTGAGGATTACAAAAATCATTTAGATATTCTTTTATGTCGGATTTGGTAAGTTTAATCGAGGAATATAGTTCTAGGTCACATTGCCAATGTGATAGAAGCAAATCTGGTTTAATCTGTTTTAAAAGAGTCATTAAATTTCTAAAAATTAACATTCTTAGATTAACGCGCAAAGGTAAGCTCTACACAAAAAGGTTCCAATTCCAGGGCGACTTTTCTTAATAAATCGATATTCTGTTCTTTTTTTCCATTTAAGATATAATCAGGGACAGTTTTAGGAAGTAAAACTTTATATGTTTGAGGTGTCTGAAGGACTCTAAAGTCTGGGCAGTTGAATGCTACCAAAGATGTTATCCATGTCTTTTTGGTGGAAATACCTCTTTGATTTAAAAAATCAATAAGATTTAATGTATTTCGTCTGACTTGAATGCCAGGATTGTTTTTAATTTCTATGTATTGGCCATGTTTATAGTAAAGCCATTGGTTGCCTTTTATACGATATCGTCCACTGTAGTTTTTGGTTTCTATTACATATATGCCAGTTGGTCCAACTACAATATGATCAATGTTACCTCCTTTTCCAGGTAAGTTCACATCGTTAAATACAAAAAAATCCTTAGGAAGGGTGTTTAAATAATTAGAAACCAAGTTTTCACCTTCAAGTCCCTTCTCCCAGCTATAACCCTTTTGTCTACTTTCTTCAATTATTGAATTTCCATAAATAGCCAGGGATCCTCCAATAAATACCAAAGCGAATAATAAATAGTTGAAAAATAGACCCGTGCCCAATCCTATGATAAAGATAGCAATTCCTGCATAAATAAAAAAATTGCCTTTTTCATGTTTGGATTTATATTGTGAAGCTTTTTTCTCAGTGTATGTTGAATCATTGGCCATACTCTCCCTGACAGGTTCAAGGGCTTCTTCTTCATATGCATAATCTACTTCAGTAACCGGTCCATCAGATATATCAGTGTGCCTGTATGAATCCTCTAAATTCTCAAAGTAGACAAGTTCCCTCCCACATTCACAGTGGGTTAATTCCAAATCTGCTGCATCCTCTAAGCTCTCTACTTCATAGTACAGGTTGCATTCAAAACAAATTAAGTAAGACATTTTCCCACATCTTTATTATAAATAAAGGACAATAATCATTACATAAATGAATATTTTTATTAGGGGACAACTTATAAATAAAATTTAAGATAAATATGGGCTGTAAAGTTATTGGGGTTTGAGCGATATTTTCAAACAATCTTTGCTTTAATATGCCTTTGTTTGGTAAAAAACGAAAATAAAGCAATCTTAATTTTATCAACATTCACACACCAGTTAATGATTAGATTATAATGATAAACAGATGAAAAATTCTAAACTTCGAAAAAAGTCATCCTTGGACTTTTTTGAGAGCTTCTGAAATATTAAAATGGGTTGATTCTGGCGAATATAATAAATTACTTGAATATCATGGTAAAGATAAAATTGAAAATCTGAAAATGCATTGCATAAAATGTGGCCATGAATTAACGGGTAACGAAACTTTCTGTGGTGTGTGCGGAACAAAAGTTGCATATTATAATCGATAGATTAACTATTATGTAGAATAATTTAGAATTCTGAAGATTATAATAAAAAAATGAACTATAAAACATGCTAACAATTTCGCATGGTAATATCCATGAAATCATTCATTAAATGGTAAGCTATTCCAGTGGTGGTTGATGTATTTGTATTGGTGTTTACTGTCCAGTGCTCTGGTGGTATTACCAGTCCTAACATAGAAAAATGATCCTTTATTAGTATCTACGAATATTGGTTCTGGACTCGGTTTGATTTTGACTAAACATACATTTTTACCATCTTTTTCTTCGAAAGTGATAGTTATATTTTCCATTACATCTAATCCCAGATTATTTTCAATAATTTGTATTAATCTCTGTTCGAATCCATCCTTATTATTTCTTTTTACATATTTCATGTCCTGTTCTATGCCAAAAATCGTTCCATCATCTCTGACACCGATGAGAAGTATTCCTCCATTGAAGTTAAGGAAACCCGCAATAGTTTTCACGATCACGTTCTGTAAATTTTTATTGATATTATTCTGTTTAACATCCCAGAGAAGGGTTGATTTAAATTCGATTTCTTCATTTTCCCCTTTTTTGAGACAATCATCCAAACTTAGATCCCCATAATTAAATTTTTCAGCAAAAGAAACAAATTCTAGAATTGTGTTGGTTTTTTCACCTAGAATGAACATTGATTCTGCGTAACATTTTCTAATTACATCTTCTAATTTATCATGCCCACACCAGTGTTCTTCTAATATTTCATAACCAACTTTTTGGGTTATGTCTTTTAGAATGTAAGTACAGAGGAATATATCATCAATATAACCATAAGGCCCGTATTTTTCCTCGGGGATGACATCGTTGGGGGCCACAAAATAAGCAAGAGCAGTTGAAAGTTTCAATTTCATATCAACGGTTAAATCATCGTTAATGAGAAGTGAAGTTAACAGTTTCAACAGATCCGGGCCGTGATCAATAAAACTTTCATATTCACCTTGGTAAAAGGATAGATTTTCTTTAATATTATCTGAGAAGAACTTGAAATGTTTATAACAATGTGTTACTTTATTCTCGTTGTATTCGATTTTGTCCAGGTTTGATGGTATTTGGAGTGAATAAAGGAGGTTATATCCATAGTTTATAGGGTTTATATTTTCATTGGACTGATTGTATGGTTTGGGGTTATCTTCCAAATATCTGGCCAAATCTTCAGGTAACTTTTTTATTTCCCCTTTCGCCGCTTTATTTTTTAGGATTTTCAGTAGTTCAACTTTATTAGGGAAATAAGGGTCTGTTTTCATTAAGTGCATAACGTTTTCTACCACATTATCACCAACAGAATATGCAACCTAGTATATTTTCCACAATCAATATTATTATATATAAACAATTTTTTATAACTCACATGCATTTAAAGTTTTATGTGATTTTTTAACACTATTTTTCCAGGATTAAATAGAATTAACACTATTGTAATGTTCTATAAAAAAATAGAAATATAAAATCATATAATCCTTTTAGAAATTAGAAATACTTTTATGATTGTTTGATAAATATAAACTTAAAGCTTAGAATGGTGTTTTCTATGGAAAATGAATTTAAGGATTTCTATGATGTATTATCGGATAATTTAGCATCATATGATGGAGATTATGCATCATTTATAGATCATGGTCCTACTCTCTACAAATTACTCACAGATGTTTTGAATGATGAAAATATCACTAATAAAATGAGGTTAGAAATCAGCGCAGCTATTGCATATTATGTAATACCTATGGATGTAATTCCTGAACAGATATACGGTCCTTATGGATACATTGATGACATTTACATAAGTGCATATGTAATTAAAAAAATTGCGAAGGATTTAAGCTATGAATTACTGGAAAAATACTGGATAGGTTCAGGAAAACTAGAATCCATTGTTGAAGAATGTTATAACCGATCAATTGAAGTTCTTGAAGATAAAACCGATGCTATTCTAAGATATGTTGGATTGGTCTAAAATCCTCACTAATTTTTGTACTTTTTCATTAATCAAAGGAATTTAAGCTTTTTTAAAAAAAATATCTTTTTCTTATCTATAGAATCACATATAGATCTTTCCTTCAGTTAAATTGAACATAAAACAATTTTTATAATACAATTTGTGAGTTTATATTCAACTAATGGTCTTTTAATTATTATCAAGAACTAAATTCTATTTACATGTTAAATAAATATTATGACATCTTAGGACATATGTAATAAAAATATTAATTAATCTACAATAATAATCAATATCTGTTGGGCATAAACCATACTGGGAGTTGAAAATGATTAAAGAAGGATCAATACTTGAAGGACCTTACTGGCCAGAACCGATTGAAGTAAAAATAATAGAAGATTTGGGAGATTATATCCACATTATTGGAACTACTATAAACTCTAGTGATACTGTAGATCATCTTTTAACTAAAGCAGAATTTGAAGATCTTAATGATAATGATGGTGAAAATGCAACCGGTAGAGAAATTCTATTAGATTTTTCAGCCCCAGCCAGTGAAGTCTTCCTTTCACTTGAAGCACAAAAGTATAAATTTGCATCAATGTTCGACCCCTTTTTAGCTATGAATACTTCGAAAATAGATCCTCTTCCATTTCAACTTGATGCAGTTTATTTACATGTACTTAAAAATCCTAAGATTCGTTTTATGATCGCTGATGACCCTGGTGCTGGTAAAACTATAATGGCAGGGTTGATTATCAAGGAACTAAAGCTAAGAGGATTAGCAAGACGTATATTAATAGTTTCTCCAGGTCATTTGAAATATCAATGGCAAAGAGAATTAAAGGATAAATTTCAGGAAAATTTTACATTAGTTGATCGAACATTCATAAATTTATTCCAATCAGAAAATCCGTGGGAAGTAGAAAATCATCTAATTACTTCCATTGATTTTGCAAAACAAGATGATATTATTGAATCCTTAATTCCAGTCCACTGGGATTTAGTTGTAGTAGATGAAGCCCATAAAATGGCAGCTTATCGATACGGGAAAAAAATTGCTAAAAGAAAAGGCTACAAATTAGGAGAAGTTTTGTCTAATACTGCAGAAAATCTATTATTCCTTACTGCCACGCCACACAAAGGAGATCCAGAAAATTACCGCTTGCTCCTCGATCTATTAGCCCCCGGTTTTTTTGCCGATCAAAACATGCTCAATGAGGCACGAAAAAAAGGCGAAAATCCATTATTTTTAAGAAGAATTAAAGAAGATCTAAGGGATTTTGAAGGTAAACCGATTTTCACGAAAAGATTTACTCAAACTGTAGCATTTAACCTTTCAGAAGAAGAAATGAAATTATACGAAAAATTATCTGAGTATGTAAGGTATCAGTTTAACAAAGCTATTGATCAAGAAAGGAGGAGTTTCGTATTTGCACTTTTACTCTTACAGCGTAGGATGGCATCTAGTATATATGCTTTACAAAAATCTCTAAAAAGGAAAAAAGAAAAATTCGAATTTATTTTAGATAATCCAGATATGCTCAATCAGGCAATCTCCGCCCGAATCAACCATAGAGAAGATGAATCAGAGGATGTTCGCTGGAAAGAGGAGCAAAAATGGGAAATTGCTACGCTATCTTTAAATTTGGAAGAATTAGCTGAAGAAATTCAAACACTTCGTGAACTAATTGAAATGTCTGAAACCATTCTAGCATTAGGTAATGAAACCAAATTGAAAAAACTAAAGTTCATCATGGAATCCCTTGGTGATGAAAAAATCCTCATTTTCAGTGAATCTAAAGACACAGTAGATTATTTAATTGATAAAATTAATTCTTGGGGGTATTCAGTAAACACCATACACGGTGAAATGGATATGCCTCAAAGAATAGAAGCAGAAAAAGTTTTCAAAGAAGAAACTCAAGTAATGGTAGCCACTGAAGCAGCGGGTGAAGGTATTAACCTCCAATTCTGTCATTTGATGATAAATTATGATATTCCATGGAATCCCAACCGTTTAGAACAAAGAATGGGTCGTATTCACAGATATAAACAAAAAGAAGATGTCAATATATTCAACTTAGTTGCAAAAAATACTCGAGAAGGGAAAGTATTAGTAAGAATACTTGAAAAATTAGAGGAAATTCGAAATTCCATAGGTACTGACAAAGTATTTGATGTTATAGGGGATGTTTTTCAAGGTAAAGATCTATATCAAATGGTAAGTGATGCAGTATCCGGCAAAAGAAGTGTTGAAGATATAGAAAAAGACATTGACATTCCATTAGATGAAAATTACAAAAGTACCTTAATCAAGGAATTAGTAGATGAAGGTTTAGTTGATTCAATTGATTATAAATCAATTAAAGAATTAGAAGAATTAACTGAAGAATCCCGTTTAGTACCTGAATATTTAGAAGAATTTTTCAAAAAAGCATTTAAAAAAGTAGGTGGAAAATTCACCACTCGAAAAAATGGTACAATAAATATAAATTCCATACCTTCAGATATTAGAAGAGTTGCAGATAACACGGATTTCAAGAAATCGTTTGGTCGGCTAAATAAATCATATCCCAAATTAACATTTGATAAGAATTTTGCGTCTGAAAATTCTGATTACGAGTTTTTATCATTTGGACATCCACTTCTTGAAGCAGTATTGAAATGGGTAGAACTGAACTATTCTAACACCTTACAAAGGGGATGTGTATTTCGTGACCCTAATAATAAATTTGAAGGATTATTCTGGTTCTTTGAAGGAACAGTGAATGACGGTAAAGGACAAACAGTAGGTAAGAAGCTTTTTGCCATATATGAAAGCGGAAAAAAAGTCGAAGATATCAACCCATCTATAATATGGGACTTAGAACCAATTGATGATTCAAAACCTTTCAAACATAATTTTGACAAAACTAAAGCACAAAATCATGCCATAAAAATCATTGAAGAATATACAAATAATCTGAAAGCAGAAAGAAAAAGACAATCTGGAATAAAACGTAAATATGGTATCAAATCACTTGAATTCTTCATTAGCGAGTTAGATGCCGATCTAAGTTCTTTATACTTTAGGCAAGAAATGGGTGAAAATGTTGATTTGGCTATCCACAACAAAGAAGAAAAGAAGAAGAACTATGAAATTGCCCTAAATAAGTTGAAGGATGACATTATCAAAGAAGAAAGCGTTAGTATGTCCATGCCTAAATTTATTGGAGCCATTAAAGTCATACAAGACGAAGATTGGATAGATCTTGATGGGATTAGTACCAAAGAAACTGAATCAGAACTTAATATTGAAATGATTGGAATCAACGTTGCCATGGAATTTGAAAAAGTGGAAGGTAGAATTCCTGAAGATGTTTCTAAGTTGAATTTAGGTTTTGATATTCGTTCACGTGGAGAAGAAGATGAATTGAGGTATATTGAAGTCAAAGCTCGTAGTGAAGAAGGAATTGTGAAGTTAACCCTCAATGAATGGTTCAAAGCAAAAAGATTCCGAGAGAATTATTGGTTATACGTTGTAGCCAATGCTAATACAAAACCCACTTTATATGTAATTCAGGACCCAGTTTTTAATCTAAAAGCCGAAAATCAATTTGATGTAAGTTTGGTCGTGTATCCTGATGAGTGGAAAAAGGGTGAAAAGGTCTACGAGAAAGTGGAAAATGGATAGAAGGTTTATTTAGAATAGTTTTCAAGTTAAAGTAGTTAGCGAAGAATCCGCAAAAGAAATAAGTATTAGCCATGGAACTATCAAAAATGCATTTAAGATGGCTAAAGGCCTATTTGAGTACAAAAGATACATTAATCGCCAGTTTATTATGTTTTGATGATAAAAGGATAATTTGTCAAATTGTTCAAACTGCAATTATTATGGAGTAAAAAAAGGTGATTTTGGTTTAGGAATAAACGAAAATAAGAAATAACATCTATCTCAATCAAAAATGAAAGTCTAATGGATTTAGTTTCTGAAATTATTATAAAACGGGTTCATGTAAAGATAACCACCAAAACTCCGTTTGTTTGGTAATTTAAGATAATTGAAGTCCTAAATGTTTGAAAAAGGATAGAATAAACCCTATGAAATATACTTATTCTATAATTATCTTAAAAAGACATAATTTCAGAAATCGAACTTGAAATAGAAGCTTCTTTGGAAAATGTAGCATTTATAATGAAAATGACCGCTTAAATATAAAGTCCTTTTGATGATGTTGAAACCAAAGCTAAATTCAATATAATTGTTAAATATGGGGAAATTTCAGCTTCTGATTATGAAAATAAAATCAAAGAAACATTAGAACAATTGGATATTTCACCTTCGGTGGAATTATCAAAATAATCTTCTAAATAGGGGAGTAAGAAGATGTTAAAAGAAGGAATGACTGTATCAGGTCCATTTTGGCCAGAACCAATAGAAATAAAAAAAATTGAAAAATTAGGGGATAATACACTTATTATAGGATCCACATTCCAATCCAATCAGCTTTTTGAAAATTTGCTTGACGATGAGGATCTAAAAAAATTAGTTATTGATGATTTCGTAATTGATTTTTCATCACCCGCAAGTGAAGTCTTTTTATCTTTAGAAGCACAAAGATACAGATATACTTCGATGTTTGACACTTTTTTGGCCATGAATACTTCTAAAATTGATCCTCTTCCTTTCCAATTAGATGCTGTATATCTTCATGCTTTAAAACAACCTAAAATGCGTTTTATGATAGCAGATGACCCTGGTGCAGGTAAAACCATAATGGCCGGGTTAATAATCAAAGAGTTGAAACTTAGAGGCCTAGCCCAAAAAATTTTAATAGTATCTCCAGGGCATTTAACCAGTCAATGGCAAAGAGAAATGAAAGAAAAGTTTAATGAATCTTTTAGAACTGTTAATAGGTCATACATAAATAGTTATAGTTTAGAAAATGCTTGGGATGTAGAAAATCAATATATTACTTCCATTGATTTTGCAAAACAACAAGATATACGTGCAATGTTAAGTGGAACAAAATGGGATTTAGTAGTAGTTGATGAAGCCCATAAGATGTCTGCATATATGTATGGTAAAAAAATTTCTAAAAGACAAAGATATCGTTTAGGTGAAGTTCTATCCAGAACTACAGAACACATGTTGTTTTTAACAGCTACTCCTCATCAGGGAGATCCAGAAAATTACCTACTACTTCTAGATCTATTGATACCTGGTTTTTTTGCAGATCCAGCGATGATCAATGAAGCAAGGAGAAATGGGGACAATCCTCTATTTATTAGGAGAATAAAAGAAGATTTAAGAGATTTTGATCTAAAACCAATTTTCACTAAAAGATCTACAACAACAGTTAAATTCGATTTAAATGAACAAGAAATTCAATTATACGAAGATTTATCAAGATATGTTCAAACGCAGTTCAATCGAGCTATAATGAGAGATAAAAGGGTAGGTTTTTCATTTGCCCTTCTAATTCTTCAGAGAAGAATGGCATCAAGCATATATGCACTATTGAAATCTTTGGAAAGGAAAAAAGCTAGTTTCGAAGAGATCATTAAAAACCCAGATTTACTAAAAAAATATCAAACCATTGATGAAAAGGATTTAGAAGATGAATCAGAAGAAGATCGTTGGATAATGGAATCAGAATGGGAAAAAAAGACTACAGTTGATACTATTGTGGCCTTAAAAGCTGAAATTGAAACGTTAGACCATCTTATAACATTAGCAAATTCCATTTTAGCGGAACGAAATGAAACTAAACTTTCTAAACTGAGAGAAGTGATGAATTCGTTGGGTGATGAAAAGATACTTATTTTTACGGAAGCAAAAGACACTCTGAATTATTTAGTTAAAAAAATAGGTTCTTGGGGCTATGAAGTGAATACCATACACGGTGGTATGAGCATGGATGAGAGGGTTCAAGCTGAAAGGGTTTTTAAAGAACAAACACAAGTCATGGTAGCCACAGAAGCTGCTGGAGAAGGTATAAATCTTCAATTCTGTCATTTAATGATAAATTATGATATTCCATGGAATCCTAACAGATTAGAACAACGAATGGGACGTATTCACAGATATAAGCAAAAAAAAGATGTTCATATATTTAATTTTGTAGCTGAAAATACCCGAGAAGGGGCCGTATTAGCAACTATTCTTGATAAATTAAATGAGATAAAAAAATCAATTGGCTCAGATAAAGTATTTGATGTCATTGGAGATATTTTCCAAGGAAAAGACCTTTATAATTTAATTGCTGAGGCTGTTTCCGGCGAAAGAAGTGTAGTAGACATTCAAGATGAATTAGATTTTGAAGTTGATGGGGAATACAGGGAAAGGTTAAAAAAAGAATTATTAGATCAAGGTTTAGTAGACAACATTGATTATGAATCCATTTTTGATTTAAGTGAGATAAATGCTGAATTAAGTCTCGTACCGGAATACTTAGAAGAATTCTTTAAAAAAGCATTTGTAAAAGCTAATGGCAGATATAACATCAGAAAAGATGGAACAATCCAAATTCGAACAGTTCCACGTGAGATCCGTAAAATAAATGGACGAAATTCATTCAAAAAGAATTATGGTAATATCAAAAAAACTTACACTAGTATAACTTTTAATCGAGACCATGCAAACAATGGAACCGAATTAGTGACCTTTGGACATCCTCTGTTAGAGGGTCTTATTGAATGGGTAGAAGAATCCTTTTATGAAAAGATGCGAAAAGGTTGCACTTTTGAAGATCCTTTAGGAGAGTATGATGGATATTTCTGGTTTTATGAAGGTACTGTGAAAGATGGTAAAGATAAAATTGTGGGTAAAAGATTATTTGCGGTTTATGATAATGGATATGAAATTAAAAAAATTGATCCTTCAGTACTATGGAATTTAGAACCGATCGATGATCCTAAACCGTCTAATGTCCACTTAGATATGGAAAAAACAAAAATATATGTCATTGAATTGGTTAAGAATTATCTTAAAGAATTGAAAGTCGAAAGGGAGCGTCAAGCTAATGTGAAAAAAAAGTATGGGATTAAATCATTGGAACAGTTAATCACTGAAATAGACAAGGATTTAACGGAACTTTACATGAGATCCGATGTTGGTGAAGATGTTGATTTAGCCATATATAATAAAGAAACAAAGAAAAAAGAATATGAATCTTCATTAAATAAGTTGAATAAAGAGATAATCCAAGAAAGAAGTCTTAGTATATCTTTACCTAAGTTTATTGCCACTATAAAAGTTAAATCAAATGATATTAATAAGCTGAACAATTCTAAAATTAACAAAGTTTTAGACTATGAAATAAGTGAAGGAAGAGAACCCCAATTATCACCTTCAAGCTTAGGCTTCAATATCAAATCAAAGGAAGAGGATAAATTCAGATTTATTTCCTTCAAATATTTGAATGATACTGAAAGTGAAATCACATTAACTCTAAATGAATGGTTAAAAGCTAAACGTTTCGGGGAAAGTTACTGGTTATACATTTTAGCTGAAAAAAACAATTCATATGAGCTATTCTTAATTCAAAATCCTGTTAATAAAATAGCAATCTCAAAAGAAAATTTAACTGTAAATATAATGCCAGAAATGTGTAAATTATGTAATAAAGTTATAGAAATAATGAAATAATTCATTGAGGGCAATAAATGACCAGCTTTAGTAATAGCATTAGAAATATACAAAGCTCAATGAAATCCCTTAAAATCAAAGAAACTGAAAAAATTAGAATTTCAGATAAAATAATCGATTTAAATGTACAAAAAGAAATATTAGCCAAAGAGTTACCTACATTAGAAGAAGAACTATCCATTTGGCAAACTGATATTGATAAATTAGAAAAAAATAGACAAAATTCTCAAGAACTTAAATTATGGGAAGATGAGATAAAAAATATCCAATTGCAAATTGAAAAGAAAAAATCCCAAATCGAAGAGAATTCTAAGAATTTGAAAGAGAAAATAAATAATGAAACTTCTTTAGAGGATGAAATTAAAAATTTGAGACATGACATTAAAAAACAAATTTTCGATATTTTAAGGTCTAATAATTTGTTAGAGGGTTACACTAAAAAAGAGCTTATTATACTCACTGAAATTCTTAAAACAGTATTAGAGGCACATTATAAATTACAAATTGGCGATTTTATTGAATTAATTTCTAATGAAGGGGTAAATATCTCTTTAAATTACTTAGATCTGATCAATCAAGTATTTGGAGAAAAATTGGTAATTTTACCCGAAATTATACCTAACTTTATTTCTGATTATTTGAACGATTTAAAGTCTGGAACTATACTTGATCCTTGGCCTTTAAATGGTTTTATGTCAAAAAGTTTTTTAGGAATTCTAAATAAAAATTTGGTGACTGTAAATATTAATTCTAAAATATTAAAGAATCTAATTAATGCAGATTCTATCGCTCCAGAAGAAATTAATAAAGATTATGATTTTATTGTAGGATATCCTCCAAATAATCAAAGCACAGTTATCATTGAAGGCTCAAAAAAGAGAATTTCTGAGGATTTTGTTTCCATAAATTTTATTGATATAGCTACAAAACTCAAAGAAGATGGAGAAGGGATATTTCTTTTAGAACCTGAGTTCTTACTGGATAGAAATCCCAAGTCAACTTTTTCTAATTTGAAAAATTTTGGTTTATACATTAAATCAATAATAGAAATCCCTTATACGCTTGTTCCCGGTGAAAACGATAAAATATTAGTTATATTGTCTAAAAATCACCAAGAAGATCTATTTATAGGTAGTTTAAGTCATGACAAAGATGCAAACAAAATTCTTAAAGAAAATTTAATTTTAAGAAAACCAGGTAAAATTCCCCAAAACGGATTTATAACAACATTAGATAAATTTTACACCTTTAAATCATTTTATGCTTATATTGATTCTTTAAAAATAAGTAAAGATTTAAAACTCAATACTAAACCGTTTTCCGATATAATTGAAACATTCAATTTTTATTCCGATGATTCTGAAATTAAAGAAGAACCAAACTCATTGTTTTTACCTTTAGATGAAAACTTAAGAGTTGTATTCGATGAAGTAAAATTTGACAATAGCAATTATATTCAGCTGGTTTTAAATCCTAACTATTGTATGGCAGAATACTTAGCTCGCTACTTAAATGACACTCTATTAGGCTATAAAATAAGAGAATCAATAAACTTAGGCGAATATACGGCCCCAGTATTTGATGATCTTATTTCTAATACTCAGATTTATTTACCAAACCTAGATGCACAAGTTGAGGTATTAAGGGTTGATTCTATAATCAATGAAATATCTGCAAGAGCTAATACATACAGAGAACAGTTATGGAAAACTCCTGATGAATACAAACTAATCATAGAAGAAATTGAATCACTAGACAATAAATATGAATTCCGTTTTGAACAATGGGTTGAATCTTTACCATACCCTTTATCTTCAATACTTTGGGAAAGTTTTAGCTCTTCAAAAGCTGATTTGAAAGTTAAATATCTCCTTCACTTTTTTGAGGCTTTCTCAGAATTTAATGTAATTATTATGTTAAGTGGTTTAATATCTGATGAAAGATTTTTTAATCGTGAATTTAATCGCTGCACTCAATTTAATCCAAAGTTTCAAAACTGGTTTAAAAACCCTAGTTTCGGTAATTGGAATTATCTTGGTCGATGTATTGCAAAAAATCTTCAGTATATATTAAAAAAGAAACACAAACGAAATCAAGTATTGAACATTTTTGGCACTTATAATGCTCAATTTCTTGAAAAACTAAGCTCTTATGATCTGTACGATATTTTAAGTGAAGTTAGTAGGTACAGAAATAGTTGGGACGCACATGGACCTGTAGTTTCTTATGCAGAATATGAAAAACGATACAAAATTCTTAGAAATTCTATTTCTAAATTATATACTTGTATAGGAAATATTTTTAAAGATAACTTGTTAATAATACCCCTAGAAAGCACTTTTCGTGATGGTATACATTCCTACAATGCAAAAAAGTTTATGGGTTCAAGAAATCGTTTTATAACAATAGAATTAGAATCTATTACTCCTATGGATTCTAAAGATATTTATTTGATGATGGAAAATAATCGAAAACCAATCAAGTTATTAAGGTTACTGAAATATTACAAAAATGCATGTTACTTCTATAACTCTAAGGTTAAAGATAATGACAAAAATCAATTTGTATCATATCACTATAAAGAAAGACCAGAAATATTATGTCCTACTTTTGAATTAGATGAATTTTATTCAATTTTTGAAAAAGATTGTTATTATCAAAATTAATTATCAGTTAAATCAAAATAAAAAATAAATGTTTATTTCTGTTCAATCCTAAAACATTGCTGCAATTTGGCAATATTACTCATTAATACTAATAAATGTTACGATTAAAAATTTATCGAAAATGATATTTATTAATTGACAATATTAATTTTTAAACAGAAGTTGTGGGGACTAAATATTCGGAAATTAAGACATAGATCTAATCCTAAAGTTAGCTCTACTTCGGGTTTTTCTAAATGCCATGAATGTGGTAAACTTATTGCTAAATCAGAAATGATAGATTCTAAATTTTGCAAAGATTGTTTTGATACTATCAGTTTAGCCAATAAATTAGCTTTAAAACGCTGCGCAACTTGTCATGAATATTTTGAGCCAACATCATCTAAAGATCCCTATCACTGTTCTGAATGCTTAAAAAAGATGAGAAGATGTACTAATTGCCATAAAAAATTCGTTCCCGATGGAAAAATAATTTTATGCCCTGTATGTTACAGTAATATCGTTAGAACTTGCCAAATTTGTAAACAAGACTTTGTACCTAAATCAGGTTATCATCAAATATGTCCTAAATGCTACCGAAAACTAAAACATAACAAGAAATCCAACATATCCAAAAAAGTCGCTGATATTGATAATAAAAATAAAAAAACAATTGAACTTTTAATTAAAGCTTTGAATGATCCAAATACTCAAGAATATGCAACTAAAACTTTAATTGAAATGCAAAAAGATTCAGTTGAAATTCTTATAGAATCATTAAACAACAAATCAAAATTTAAAAGAGATCAATATGTTGAAGTTTTGTTTCAGATAGGTGAAGATGCTGTAAAACCTTTAATAAAAGCGTTAAATGATGAAAAATACCATGAAGAATATTTGATAAAAACTGGTTGTATCAAAGTATTGGGGTTAATTGGAGATAAAAGAGCTGTAGAACCTTTAATTGAGTTATTAGATGATTACGATTCATATGTAAGAAGTAGTTCTGCTAAATCTTTGGGGTTAATTGGAGATAAAAGAGCTGTAGAACCTTTAATTGAGTTATTAGAAAATGATATAAATACTTTTGTTAGAAAAGCTTCAGTTTCTGCTTTAGGTAAGTTAGGAGCTTCAAATGCAATTAATCCAATTATTGATACTATTGATGATGATGAAGACCCTAACTTAACTATCCAATGTTTAAAATCTTTAGTTGAAATCGATTATGATTTAGGTCTTGATTATTTACTAAAAAACGTTGATAATCCCAACAAACTAATATCAAATTTCTCTACTAATTTTATAATTTCAAATGAAGGTGAAGAATATCTAAATACGTTAGAAAAAAAAGATGATATTATTCAACAAGAATTAAGTAAAGATGAATTCTTAGAATTAGTTAATAACCTATTAGAAGATGACCCTGATATTCGAATGGAATCTGTGAGACGTCTTGGGTTAAGCGGCAATCCTCGAGCAGCAAAATATCTTGTAAAATTAATTAATGATAATGATGATGAAATAAGATTAGAGGTTCTTAAATATTTAGGTAAGCTAAAAAATTTGGAAACAATTGATTCCTTAATTAAAACATTGAAGCATGAAGAAACTTCTATGAGGTGGGCTGCCGAAGAAGCGTTAGCTAATTTTGGTAGTGATGCAATTCCGAAGATTGCTAAATCTTTGGAATCTAATGATGAAGATTTAAGATATTATTTGGTTGCAATTTTGGGTGAAATCGAAGATCCTAATTCAGAAAACCTTTTAATTAAATCATTAAACGATTCTGATTTTGATGTCAAATTGAAATCTATAGAATCTCTTTCTAAAATAGGAACTGATAAGTCAATAGGCCCTCTGCTAAAATTATTAAATGATGATAATGCCAGGATTCAACGAAATTTATCTTATTGCCTTATTAAAATTTGTCAAGAAAAGGATTTAGATACTCTTGAAAATACTCTAAAAAGTGAATATATGGGTGAAAATAAAGCTTTAAAATCAATAATAACGAAAATTAATAAAAAAATTCAAAAAGAAAAAGAAATTAAAAAATCAGATGATTCTGAGTCAAATTTGCCAATTGGAACAATCCTAACTAAAGATAGTGACCAAAAATCAGAAATTAACCCATACGAAGATATATCTGAAGAACCATCAAAAACTAACCCATCCGATGATATACCTGATAAAGAATCCAAAGAGGATCTAGGTGATGATCCATTTGCAATCCTCGATGAAATTACCAAATATTAAATCGCTTGCCGAACCAAATGGTGATCTATTGAGCTATAATTTTGATTTAGACTATTCAGAGCCATATGATTCAAAGTTAAAATTCAATGTTTTGGATTATGATGAAGAACTATTCTCTAGGCGCGGTAAAGCATTGATTAATGACAAAAAAATACAAACTCCCGCCTTATGGTTCGGGCATGTAATGGGAGGCACTCCGCAACCTTGGAATTTTTTAAACATTAACACTGTTATTGTGAATGCTGCCGATATTCTAAGAACTAAAACAAATACAACTTCAGCATGTGAAAAAGGCATCCACAAACATCTTAATTTTGATGGAGCTATCTTAATGGATTCTGGAGGCTTTTTATTTCAAAAAAGGGATGAAATTGATATTGATCCAATATCAATTATAGAATTATATGAAAAATCAAAGCCTGATTTAGGAGTAATTTTAGACCATCCATTTAATCCATCAGAAACTAATAAAACTAACCTAAAAAGATGGTCTAAAACACTTGAAAATACTAGAATAATGTTTGAAAATATTGGAAAAGTAGATTTAATGCCCGTTATTCATGGTTATACTTTTAAAGATTTAAAATCAGCTTGTAATGATGTAAAAAAGATAATCGATGAACCATCAATGATTGGAGTGGGAAGTTTAGTTCCTTTATTATTCAGGACTAACGGCACTAAAAGATTTAATGATCCTATTAAATTTGTTATCGATGCTATTAGAATAGTGCGACAAGAATTCCCTAATTCTTTTTTACATGCTTTTGGTGTTGGAAGTAGTAAAACCATGCATCTAATGTATTCTTTAGGTGTTGATTCTCTTGATTCCACAGGTTGGAGGCTTAAAGCAGCCTATGGTATAATTCAATTACCTGGTGTTGCTGACCGTCACCCCATAACACGAAACAATGGACGTTCATTTCTCAATGAGACCGAAAAAAAAATTTTGAAACAATGTAAATGCCCATCTTGTAACAAACTGTCAATCGATAAAAGGTTAAAATTATTAAATGATGAGTTTATAGCAAGGGCTATTCACAATGCCCATGTTTTTATTAATGAACAAAATATGTTCCAAGAACAAATCAACAACGGGAGAACTAAGGATTTTACTCGAAAACGATTAAATAGTGGAATTTTTCCAAAAGCATTTGAATATATTGTTGAAAAAAAGAATTCATAAATTAATTAAATTTAGGAGTCGTAAAAAAATGGAAACAACTACAAAATTTAAAAGATTTCCTCCAATTAGTGGTGTTACTTTTTCTGGTAATGAAAAGACCGTAATTAATAGTAGACTTGCAATAGAAGAAGAGATTAAAGATTCAATCAATTATTGTAAAAAAGAAACTGAAGGAGTAGCAGCAAGATTTATTTTAGGTGACTGGGGTGAGGGTAAAACCGACACATACGAAAGAATTATCGAACCAGTCATTACAAACTCTGGAGATTATTTATTCTTTTTATCTGCATCACGTTTAGCTAACTCTTATGATAACGAAACAATTATGAATTTTGCCAAATTCATTCTCGCAAACCCAGATCGATTATTAATACATATATTTAATGTTATTAAATCAGATGCCAAATATCAAAAATTAATACCTGAAATTAAAGAAAACCCTAAATCATTTCTCAGTAGAACTTTGGATCAACTATTTGAAAATAATGATAAAAAAATATTTATCTTTATAGATGAATTCGAAGAACTATTATTAACTCCAAAAATTCTTAAAAAAGTTGTTTCTGGTATTAAAGAAGCTATAAATGGCGATTTTGAAGTTGAATCATTAGCCAGAGAAGGTGATTACAAAGATAGATTACACTTTTTTTATCATGCACCCCCGATGCTTACTATAAAATCCAAGTTAATTATGATTTTATAATGCCTGGTTTTGACAGAAGAGTCGGGAAAATTAGACTTACCCCGATCACTCGAGAAGAGGGACTTAAATTTTTAATGGATTTAATAAAATATTCATATACCTCTAAAGATGACGATGATCCCCTATTGCCCAAAAAATTACCAATTAATAACATTTCCGTTTTTAATACTTTATTAAGAGTAAGTCAGAGGAATATGGGTAATTTAACAAGCTTGTTCACTGAAATCTTTAAAAGCTTAGTAGTAAATGATCAAATTGAAATATTAAACTATTCCAATTTGTTAGAACAACTTAAAAAGCATGAAATTACTGCATATGGAGGTCAAGCACCATGCATCGATAATAATTATGAACGCATAATTAAATATTTAGAAGATATCTGTTCTAATGAAGATCGAGAAAATTGTAAAGAGATATTCCGATTAATTATAGGGGAGTTAAGACCTCATTCGTTAAATAACATTTCTGAAATAATACATAGGGATAATTCTATTGTTAAAAAATTGATTGATAAAATTAATGATGAAATTAAATTAAATGATAAAATTGAAAATGCTTTTATTACTGTTGCTTCATTATCTGATAATAAAAATTTAGAAGATGTGTTAAAAAAATTAACGGAATACAACTATATAAAAAATAATAAAACATTTTATATACATAAAATCAAGTTTTCTGAGCCTATAGAAGAATTTAAAGAAAGAATAATTCACTATGATTTAGATGATAATTACAACTTGGTACCTCAAGTTTATTTACCAATTAATAAAGAAGACACAAAAGCGTTTTTTGAAGGTTTAATCGAAGATGATGAAGAAGCTACTACACTTAGCAGCATTTTTAAAGAATTGACCAAAGATGATACTGCATATTTGGCTAATGAATCACTCCTAAATCTTATTTACCCAACACCCATACCTCCCGATACAGCATATTTAACTAATGAAGAAGAAAAATTAAAATTATGGAGATATTTATCTCATAATCTTAACATGGAATATGAGAAGAATATGTTAGAATCATTCTATTTGTTTATGGAAGAATCAAAAATATTTCAAATTAATGAACAAATCAACTCTCGTCTTCAGTTAATTATTCCTGAAACAAATACTCAAATTAATACTCATATTTTGCTTGTAAATGGGGATGTTGAACGTAAACACATCATTGAGGCTAGTGAGATTTTAAGTGATAATCTAGCTACAAATTTAGTAATTATTTTACATAACGGTGAATTCACCGAACAAGCATATGATGAATTAAATGCGCATAAATTAGGTAAGAATGGTAAGTATCAAGTAATGGATATTCAACTTCATCATTCTCTTGCCAAAAAACTTCTATTTGGTTATAAAGCAATGCAAAAATTTGAAGATTTCATTGATATGGATCTATTTGAAGGTGTATGTAAAGAGAAAATAGACGAATTAAATCTTAAAGATAAAATTAATTCTTGGATTGACCATCAAATTGATAAAGGACTTGTTATAAATCAGATTAAACTAAAAAATGCTAGAGACCTTAAAACTTTTTCTGATGGACTTAAACTATATTTAAATTATAATGGTTCTCACTCTCCAGAAGAAATCCATAATCTAAATATGAATGGAGTTTTGCTTTTCAAAAGATATGGTGGAAGAGGGTTTATTGCTTCAGACTTTGAAGATGGTCCTAGTGAAATAACCAAAGTATCATCTGATTTAAGTGAAAATGGATTTTTAATTGAAAAAAATGGTAAATATGCAGTTACAACTAACCCTGTAGAAGATAGAATATGTGAATTCATTGAAAATTCAGGAGGCAAATTAAGTTTAACGGAGTTAAAGAGTTATTTCATAATTAGAGATAGAAATGAAAGAGCATTCCAAGATGTTTTTATAAATATTCTAGATTATAAAGGTATTATCAAACAAACTGGTGCTAAAAAAGAACCAATAATTGAAATTAATAACTTTGATTGGGCAATTGAAAATTTAAGGAATATATACAATGAATATAAAAATAATGTTGAAGATGAAGAATTTAGAAGATTTGGTCATTATTACATTATGAAACAAAGAGCTTCTAAATTAATTGTTTTTGAAGAATTTGATGACTTTATTACAAAAACATACAATGAAGCGGAATCTTCCCGTGATTTATTAAAAATAAACATTTGCACTAAAATTTTAAATCATTTTAATAATAATTTCTTGCTCGCTATTCAAGAAGCCTCAAAAACTGCACCAAAGTTAATGTCACACATTAACCAGATGAAAACAGACTTAGATGAATCAATTGATAATATAATCAATAAAAGCGTTCTATTGTTAAAGTATAATTTCAAAAAGAACGATATAATTGAATATCAAGGCTTATTACACGATTTCGAAGATCTTAACAATCTTTATTTAAAAATATTTTCAAAAGATGAGTTATCAACAGAAATAAAGAATATTGAAAATAAATTTAAACGCAAATACCCTGAAGAATACGTCAAAAAATTGCTTGAAATTTTCGGATTCAATAAAGAAAATGACACAACACCCTATTTTAATGTGAAGATTTATCTGATGAATGAAAAAATTAAAAAAATATCTAATAAAGCTTCTGAAATTAAAACTACTCTCGATCAATTAGGCTTTAAATTTAAAGAAATCGAAAACCGACAATATGAACTTAAAAATAAAATAAAAGAAACTAAAGAATCTATTACGGAAAATAACAAAATCGCATTTTATATGTATAAACAACTTGAAGAAGCAAACATAACACAGAATCAAACATTAAAAACTCCTTCAAGTAATTTAGACTTATCCTCATTATTAAAATCATCTGAAGATTCTTTAAATCAAATAGGTGAACGAATAAAACTCGTAATGAAGTACACAAATCATATAGAAAATATCAATGAAGCAGAAATTGAATTTTTAGATACTTTAAGACAACATAAAGCTGATTATTTAATATATCAAAGGATTGGAGATACAAAGAACTTTGAAAAAGATTTAAAATTTCTAGACGAAAAAATAAAGGAATATGAATCAATTTATAAAGAAATAGATATGGAAGAGCTCAGAAACGATATTAAAAAAAGACAAGGATTAGTTAGGGAATTTAATTCTTGGACAACATCACTGCAAATAGCTTCTGATGCAATTTCAAGCGAATGGGAAGATTACCAAAATAAAAATCGAGAAAATGTTAATAAAATACAAAAAACATTTGATATTTTTAAATCAAAAGGAAAATTAAGTGAAGATCAAGAAGCTTTGATTAATTATGGAATTAAAAATTTAATTCAGTATAGTAAAGTTGACATATTGAATTCAGAATATACTGCTTCTGAATTAGATTCAATGAGAGAAAAGCTTAATCATGATGCTATAAAAATATTTGGTGCATTTTTAGAGGAAAATGACAGAAGATTATTGCTATGTTTGGAATCAATGGAATCTAAATGGATAAGTATGGCAGAAGTCCAAAAAATGGCAAAAGATAAACTTGGAATGGGCGAAAAAAGTCTACAAGAATCTTTAGATAATTTAATAAATGAAGGATTTTTAAAACAAGGTTTATCATTAACCCTTTAATCTTTTATCCACTCATCTAATAGTTTTATCTTAGATATGTAATACACAGGTAATTTGGAATACCAAAGAATTTCAAAATAAGGTTTTGATTGTAATGGACTTGGATAAAAAAATATTAATTGTTTAAACCCTTTATCTCTTACTTTTTCTCTAATAATTCCTCCTAATTCAAATTTATCTTCTAAAGTAAGATCGCTAGGATGAATATCATAATATTCTAAGCATTCATGTTGCATGTGAATTCCATATTTGTCAGAAATAATTCCATAGTTTAAATTTAAATTATCAATATATCTGTAAAACAATTGGTTATAAATCCCAACATAAAAATCCTTTGGATAACCACGTTTTTTAATAGACTTTGTTTTAGAACATGATGTAGTCCATAAAGAATTGTCAGGAATTTGATCGATATTTTGAATGTATTTAAAGTGATATTCATTGGACAATACATTAAGCCATTCTTTCGTAGCAGGTATTTGTGGTGGTTTTGTTAATTTCATAATTAATTTCCTTATAGTTCGAATAATATTACTCTAAATAATTTATGTTAATTAATATTTAATTAGTCTAATTTTTATTGGGACTGTCAAAAACTTGGGGGATAACCATCAAAAACTTTTCTTTGGTTCCAAATATCAATTCTGATATTTATACGTGACATTACTCCCTTTTTAATCTTCATTAAACGCTTAACACTTTTAGGA
>JACBOA010000009.1 GCA_013403005.1 Methanobacteriaceae archaeon
TTTATAGTTGATAAATCCCATAAACATTTTAGTTGGGAAAATTCTACCAAGGAGGGTATTCAAGCTTGTATTTTTGGCAACATATATACGAATTATACCCTCATATAACTAATATTGTGGTTATATTCCATTTATCAATTTTTCGAAAAAAATAGCCACATGGATAAGCAAAATATGAATTCATAGTAATATTTCGCATCTTACTAAACATTATTGATGACATATGTCTTCAAATCAATATAGGATTAATGCTCTTTCTGAGAACACATCACCTTTAAAACTAATATTAATCCCTAGATATCAATTAAATTATCACATGAAACAAGATAGTATGTTTCCTGACGTATAAATGGGTTAAAATAATTAAGACATGTTTTCAATGAATGGGGTCTTTGATTGGGTAAAAACGACTAAAATTTATCAGATATTCTCTAGAAATTAAAAAAATAACTGAAAGTTATTAGGGGGGGTTAGAGCTATATATCCAAACATTCTATCACTATTTTTGTCTTTATTTGTGAAAGAACCAAAATAAACCAGTTATGAAATATTAATGAACAGTTCCACAACCATTAACTTTGCATTACTAATAAAAGAAAAAGATTTAAGTAGAATTCTACTCAGAAGCTGCTGGTGGATTGAAAACTCTTTTTGCTAATTCCTGGTCTAGCATGTAAAGTCCGCTGCTGGATTCTCCTGCTAGTTTTACTTTTTGAAGAACTCCACTGGAAGATTCTTCCTCTTCCACTTGTTCAGCTACAAACCATTGTAAGAAATTGTTGGTGGCGTGGTCAGAAAGCTCCATGGCCAGATCAACCAGTTCATTTATGAGACCAGTTACCATCTGTTCGTGCTGGTAAACATGTTCAAAAGCTGCCAGTGGAGAATCCCACTCACTTTGAGGTTTCTCAATTTCAGCTAGAATAACTCTGCTACCCCTCTGCACTAGGTAGTCATAAAACTTCATGGCGTGACTTAATTCTTCCTGGGCCTGAACTCGCATCCAGTTCCCAAATCCAGGTAAATCCTGATCTTCAAAGTAAGCTCCCATGGCCAGGTATAGGTAACCTGAATAAAGTTCCCTATTTAACTGGTAGTTAAGGGCTTCCTGCATCTTTTCATCCAACATGACCTCTAACCTCCCTCACGTAATATTTTGATTTTGATTAATCTACTGGTTCGAATTTGATTAAAACTTTTGATTAATCTACTGGTTCGAGCTTTTGACTAAAACTTCTGATTAGTCTACAGGTTCGAACATATCTTTACCTGCACCGCACATTGGACATACCCAGTCATCTGGCAAGTCTTCAAAAGCGGTTCCAGGTTCAATCCCTGACATATCATCTCCTTCTTCAGGATCGTATACATATCCACAAGGCTTACACAGGTATTTTTGCATAATACTACACCTCTTTTTTTACCTCATTTTTAAATCTTCATGATAGATTCATGAATTTCATTTAAGAAATTTCACATTTATTAATAAAAAATTTATTTATTAAACTTATTTAACCTCAGCAAATACCTTTTTCTTAGCCCCGCATGATGGACAAACCCATCTTTCGGGCAAGTCCTCGAATGGAACTCCTGGTTCGATTTTACGCTTTAAATCACCGGTTTCAGGGTCATATATGTATCCACATAACCTGCATTTCCATTTTTTCAAACTAATCACCTTTAAATTTTAGTAAATTTCTTTCGATGACTTACCTTATCCTGGATGAATTGTTAGATAGATGTTATGGAGGTATCAGAGGATTTTTGTTTAAAAAAATAGTTTAATTATGGACAGTAATCTTTTATAGAGGGATGAACCGAAATTTTCCAGCCCCACATTTAGGGCAGTTCCAATCATCAGGCAGATCTTCGAAGGCAGTTCCAGGAGGGGTGTTGGTTCGAGGTTCTCCAACTTCAGGGTCGTAAATATAATTGCAAACCTTACATTTGTATCTTCGCATCATTTGATTTCCTCCACTAAAATGTGGTGTAATCTTATATTAGGTACCTTATACAAATCAAACTAGTTAAACTAGAGTCAGGAAGATATTCAAATAGGTTCCTGGACAGTTCTGTTTCAGCACTCTTTTCATTTGATTTACCGCAAAATTACTTTGATACCACTTATTCAAATCATTATTTGCAGTGATTTATTGATTTTGGTTATTTTTCTTAAATATTTCTACCATAATAGGATATTAAGGGTTTGAATATTGGTTAGAATATTATGTTAGGTGTTATGTAGGTGTTAGATGTTAGATCTGTATCAATATAATTTATGCTCATTTCTGATTATTAATTCTATTGGTGTTTTATTCTATTTTTTCTCTTTTAATTTCTCCCAATCCTCAATATCTCCAGGGATAAGTTTAAAACTGGGATGAACATTGGGGAAATCTAACTTTTTTAACTTTTGGTATTGATTCCTGTCCCGCTGTTTTAGTTTGCCCTTTAGATGATTGAGTTCATATAAGACCTGTCCCTGTGTAACTGTGATTTTCTGCAGGGTTTTTCGAGTTCCAATCTTCTGGGGATTGAAATTATATCCTCTTTTTTCTGCTTCCAGGTAAATATGATGTAAATAAGTGTCCAGAAAAAGAGGGGGATTATTTTGATTTTTGAATCTTACTAGCTGAGGATGGTTATTATAACCTTTAGTTTTGCCCTCAAGAACTGCTTTAGCTAGTAATCCCTCCCTCCAGACTGCTACCAGTCCTTTACTATCTAAATATGATGGATGCAGGCTCCACAGTCTCATCTAGTCACATCTTTAAATTTATATTTTTTTGATGAGAATAAAAAAGTAATTATAGAAAAATTAATATTTAACCAAATCTGCCCTATAATTCTTATTTAACTAATAATACTGGCACATCAACCTTTTTAAGGGCATTTTGAGCAACACTACCCAACAATAACTTTTCCAAACCAGATTTACCATGAGAACTAATAACCACCAGATCTGCCCCGGCCTTCTGGGTTATCTTGGCCATATCATGAGTAGGGCTTCCCACAATCAGTATTTCATGGACTTTAACACCCATTTTTTCTCCTTTCTCATGCACATTATGGAGGATGGCTTTGCCTTCATCTTCCAGTACTTCATAAGGATATATAAGTTTTTCATCAATGATATGCACAGCAACAACTTCAGAGCCCAGTTCTTTAGCCAGGGAAAGTGCCATGTCTTCGGCTTTTTTAGCATGGACTGATCCATCAGTGGGAACCATTATATTATTGAACATGTTCTAAACTTCCATTATCCATTCATTAATCTCATTAATTTCGGTATCTAGTTAGGAAAGAAACTATTTCAGGTTCTAAACATTCCCTTTCTTCATTATTCCATTATTTTCTTATCATTAATCATTGTGATCATTATCAAATAATTTATGTTTGAATTTCTTTTTTTATTCATCAACATTTCTGCGATGATCTCCCACCACAAATTCCTTACCACCTAGGTGCAGGATAGGTCGCATTGATTCTGCATCCAGAAGTCCTTCTTTGAGAGCATCATCTCGGACACCTATTTTTACCACTTCACCTATCACTAAGTTGTGGTCACCACATTCTAGAATTTTCACAACCCTGCATTCTAAATGAGCAATGCATTCTTTGATCCATGGTGCTTTAACTTCAACAGATGGCATCTGGGTTAATCCTGCCTTTTCAATCTCATTAACTCCCTGAGGGAATTTTTCACCAGTCACCCACAGTTCCTTGAGAATATCTTCATGGGGTATGTTTATTACCATTTCCCTAGTTTCTGCAATGTTCTGGTAAGTGTGGTGCTGGGGGACAGATGCCACGGCAATTAAGGGAGGGTTAACAGAGACTGGCATGGTAAATGAGAATGGAGCAGCATTTACTTCCCCTTTCTGATTGATGGTGGTAACTATAATGGTGGGCCGAGGGGCAACCACTCGGTAAAAACTTCCTAAGTCAAGATCTGTGAATTTCATTGAATCACTCCACATATTTTTACAAAATCAGGCACTATGCATTTTTTTCTTCCAGTCTTCTATATTCTTAAGATAATCTGCACCGCAGCTATTAATGAAGTCTTGACACTCATTTTTAGGATTTCCATCTCCAATGAGTTCTCCATCATCCATGCGAATGGCTCGTGTTGCCAGTTCTTCAATGAAATCAATGTGATGGCTGACCATAATTATGGTGGTGTTAAATTCCTGGTTAATGCGTTTGAGAGAGTTTGAAACCATTCTCAAGGTTATAGGGTCTAGATCTCCAAAGGGTTCATCTAAAATAAGGACTTTTGGTTGGGAGGTGAGTACCAGTGCCAGGGTTGCTCTCACTTTCTGCCCCCCGGACAACTCATAAGAACGGCGGTTAAGCACATCTAAGGGTAAGTCCAGGGCTTTGAATATGGGTTCAGCATATTTTATGATTTCATTATCAGGGAAACTGGGGAACAGGGTTTCTAAAATATTTGCAGAAAGCCCTATTTTTTCCAAGCGTTCTTTTGCTTCATTTTCAGGAAGATCAGTTAACTGATAGAGGACATCCAGGGTTAAGTCGCTTATACCAAGTTCTTCAGCTTTCTTTTTTGCCTCGTCAACAACCATAATGCCTTTAACACCTAATCTGCCAGCTATCTGGTCTCTAATACGGGCATGGTGTACCAGTGAAAATTCCTGGTGCATGAATCCCATTTGTCTTCGGATTTTCATTCTACTTATTCCAGGCTGGTGCATGTCCACCCATTCTCCGTCAAGTTTAAAGGATACATTACCGCCATCAGGCTGATCCAGACCACCTATCATCCGTAAAAGAACAGTTTTACCTGCACCACTGGGTCCAATTAGGGAAACAATCTCTCCTTCATTAACATCAAAGCCAACATCTTTCAGCTCCAAGACATTTCCTGCTTTGAGGAGATAGAACCTTCTTTCAAGATCACGAACCTTAATAATTGTTTGACCGATATTTTCCGGGTCTCTTCCTGGCAGTTCTGGTTCCAATTTTCTGAGGAATTTTTTGATTATTGCATCAGGATCTCCTTCATCTACTACTTTTCCTTCCTCCATAAGCAGCATTCGATGAGAAAGATAATGATGGACCTCAGGCAAGTGTGATACCAGTACAACAGTTACTCCTAAATCTTGGTTAATTTTTTTAATAGAATCTAATATTTCTTGTTTAGTTTTAGGGCATGACATTGTTGCTGGTTCATCTAAAAGTAATACTTTAGGCTTTTTTGCCAGTTGTCTTGCCATTATCAGTCTCTGTTTTTCACCACCACTTAAAACAGGTGCAAAGTGATCTGCTTTGTGGTCCAGCCCTACAATGCGCAGTATATCCATGGCTTCTTCTTCAAACTCGTCATATGCAAAATCAAAATCAGTTAGTGCTTCATCACCATATTTTGAACCGTAAAGTTTTCGGATGACGTTATTCAGGGTTGTTTCTGACCAAAGTCCAAATGAACGCTGCAGGTGAATGGCAGTTGCCTTACGTAGTTTACGGGAGTAGTAAGGTGTTGAATCTGGTGTAACCGAAACCTCATCAATGGTAATTTTTCCCTCTTCAAAGGGTTCTACACCCCTCAGAACGCGGAGAAGAGTGCTTTTTCCTGAACCACTGGTTCCAATTATTCCCAATATCTCTCCTTTCTCTACTTCAAGGTTAACATTGTCCAGTGCCTTAATATCCAACCCTTCTTCTATATGATAGGTTTTTGATAGATTTTCAACCTTTATCATCCAGTATCACCGTTTATTTTTAATTATTTCTTAAAATTAAATTTATTGCCAACTTATCCTGCAATATATCATTCCACATTACTTTCACATTAGTAGAATAATCTCTTTTGACCACTTATTGATATAAAGTTATCTTGTCTTGTATTCATGTCTTTGTTTTTAACACATCATTATCAGATTAGAAAATATTTAAGTACTCATTCATTCTCTTGGATTTTTGTAAGTTTAATGAATCATTAAAACTCAGATAAAAATATCTATTTCTTCTTTAAATGCCTTCAATGTTTATTCAGGATTTATAATTGAAAATACTTCTAATAGTATTAGGTTAATTATTTATGCCGGTATAAAGAGAGTTAAGTAACATAGTTTACACTTATTAATAGAACTTGTAGAATATAAGGCAATACACTATTTAAACCATACTTTAAGACATTTTATACAAAGTTTATAAGGATAGTCTATATAATTTAAGAATTTTTGTTGGAAGATAACTATGAGAGGGCTTTTAGTTGGAAGAATGCAGCCAATGCATAAGGGTCACCTTCAAGTGATTAAGAGAATTCTGGATGAAGTTGAAGAAGTCATAATATGTATTGGTAGTGCTCAGTTAAGTCATAGTCTGAAAGATCCTTTTACTGCTGGAGAAAGAGTGATGATGCTAAGCAAAGCCCTGGCTGAGAATGGCATCCCGGCATCATCTTACTACATAATCCCAGTACAGGATATCGAATGCAATTCCCTTTGGGTTGCACATATGGAGATGTTAACTCCGCCATTTGTACATGTATATGCTGGAAACCCACTGGTGCAGCGACTCTTTATAGAAAAGGGTTACGAAGTAACAGAACCACCCTTATTCAATCGAAAAATATATTCCGGTACCGAAGTGCGTCGCAGAATGCTTAATGGCGAGGATTGGCAAGAATTACTCCCAGAAGCGGTTGTGGAAGTTATAAATGAGATTGATGGAATTTCACGCCTTAAACACCTGGCAAGAAAGGAGGTAAGTGAAGAATGATACTTGCAAGGATTATAAATGGTGGAAGAGAATCTGATGATGAAAAAATCATCAAAATGTCCGATTTAACCAAAAAAATCAAAGAAGATCCTTCAATTAATGAGTGCGGGGCTATATTTACCTTTGAGGGTTTTGTAAGAGGTAAAGATCGTGCCAAAACCACTGAAAAAATAATTTTAACCACCATGAATAAGGATGAAACTGAAAAAGAACTTGAAGCCATGGTGAAAGAGGTTAAGGACAAACATGGGGTGAGATCCATAGCCGTAGTCCATTATCTGGGTCAATTTGAACCTGGTGATCCTCTATTCCTAGCGGCAGTGGCAGGACCGCACCGGCATGAAACCAGAGCAGCACTGGAAGAAATTATTGAAAGAGTTAAATACGAGTTAGACTTTAAAAAGAAAGAATTCGGCAGCACAGGAACTCAGGTAATCTTATCTGGAGGTTAATAAATTCATTTATTTTATTTTTATTTTTTTTGATTTATTATTATTGCTATGACAAGATGGGGCTAAATTCAATATATTTTATGAGATTTTAAAGATGAGGGGGTTTGAATTGAAGTTTATAAGGGACAGTGTTCATGGTAACCTTCGTTTAGAAGAATTTGAAGTACGTCTCACTGATACTCCTGAGATTCAGAGATTAAGAAGGATTAAACAGCTGGGATTCACCTATTTAGTTTATCCCGGTGCTAATCACAGCCGTTTTGAGCACTCCATTGGAACCATGTACCTAGCTTCCCGCCTGGCAGAGCATCTGCAAATTGATAAGGAAACCAGGGAACTGGTAAGAAGTTGTGCTATTTTGCATGACGCAGGCCATGGACCCTTTTCTCATGTATCAGAGGGAGTATTAGAGTCATCACATGAAGAACTAACTTCCAAACTAATAAAAGAATCACAGTTAGGCGACATATTATCTGAAAAATTTTCCATTAAAGAAATTTTGAGTTTGATAAATGGTGATGGACCTTTAGGACAAATAATCTCCGGAGAACTTGATGTAGACCGAATGGACTACCTCCTGAGGGATTCGTATTACACAGGTGTTGCTTATGGTGTAATTGATGTGGAACGCCTAATTCACAACATGGAACTTGATGACGGTCTTGTACTCAGGAGTAAAGGAGTTCAAGCAGCAGAATCCATGCTACTAGCCCGTTATTTCATGTATCCAAGTGTCTATCAACATCACACCACCCGGATTGCCAATGCCATGTTCAGACGCTGTTTGAAGAAAATATTAGAAAAAGAGATTGTTAATGCCCGTGAGATATATAGATATGATGATATTGACATAATCTCAGCTGCCAGGTCTCAAAAAGGATATATTCAGGATATTATCCAAAGATTAGACACCAGACAATTATACAAACGAGTATATTCCGTGAAACTAGATGAAGTTCCTAATCCGGAAGCAGTTTTTCAGATGGATGCGGCTATGGTTAATAAAATAGAAGAAGAGATCGCTTTAGAAATTGGAACCAATAATGACTGTGTGCTGGTTGATATTCCAGAATATCCATCTTTCCACGAATTAAGTACTCCCATATCTCTCAATGGAGTCATTGTCAAATTAGGTGAAGTTTCTAACCTGGTGCGCTCCCTGAAAGATTCTCGTTTCAACCATGCAGATCTCTCTATCTACTTACCAGAAGATTGTGCAGAAAAAGCAGAAAGAATAAATTTCAGGGATTATATCAATGTTCTGGATAAATAATTAGTCCATAATAATCAATATTAACAAATAATATTATATGTTTGTCTAAACCTCCGCATATGGATTAATATAATGACTTAATATAATGATTTTCATGAAGAGAATTAATAGGATAATGATAAATAAAATGCATTAATTTAAAAGGCATTAAATGTGAGATAATTTGATTGGATTAATCTAATAGAATTTCTAATCAAAGTATTAAATTAAACACTATTAACTCTCAAAAAAAAGCGATATCAGTATCATAAAAGTTAATAAACTTATTTAATAATTTTTTATTTAGAAGAACTGAAATTATGTGATAAAATGATAGTTATAGCCATTACTGGAGCAAGTGGTGTTGTCTACGGGGTTAGACTTCTGGAAGTGTTAAATGAAATGGGTAAAGAAACTGCACTGGTGGTTACTGACCCTGCTTGGATTATACTAAAGCATGAGATGGGAATTGAAAAAGATTATCTTAAGAAACTTTGCCATCATTACTATGCCCCTGATGACCTGACCAGTGCTATTAATAGTGGCTCATGTAGATTCAAGTCCATGGTTATTGTACCCTGCACCATGAAAACTGTCTCAGCTATTTCTTCAGGATTTGCTAGCAATGCTGTTACCCGAGCAGCTGACGTGGCATTAAAGGAGAGGAGAAAGCTCATAATAGTACCTAGAGAAACACCTTTACGTTCAGTTCATCTGGAGAACATGCTAAAAATTAGTAAGGAAGGAGGTATAATCCTACCAGCAATGCCTGCATTTTACCACCAACCCCAGGAAATTAATGGCCTGGTTGATTTTCTCGTGGGAAAAATACTGGATAACCTTCATATAGACCATGAACTTTACCAGCGCTGGCAGGGAGAAGTTCCATGATTAAAGACGAAGATTTTATCCAGTCAGAAAAAGTGCCAGGCCCTACTAAGGAAGAAGTGCGATGTTTAGTCATGTGTAAAGCACGAATCTCCAGTAATGATGTAGTGCTGGAGGTAGGTTGTGGGACCGGAGGATTAACTGTTCAATCTGCAATGAGGGCTAAGGAAGTTATATCCATAGATAAGAACCCTGAAGCCATATCCCTTACTCAGAGAAATATTATAAAACATGGACTTCTGGAAAAGGTTAAACTCATTGAGGGAGATGCTCTCAGTGTAATGAAAGAAATAACCTCATTTGATGTAGTTTTAGTTGGAGGTAGCAGTGGTGATCTTCCTCTAATAATCAATGAGGGATTCCAAAAACTAAATCCAAAGGGCAGGATTGTGGTTACTTCCATACTCCTCGAAACCCGTGTAGAAGCAGTGAGAACATTCAAAAAACTATCTGTAATACCTGATGTCGTTGAAATTACTTTTGCCAAAGGTAAGGTAACAAACAGGGGTACCATGATGATGGGAAGAAATCCGATTACTATTGTATCTGCCACAAAAAAATAACAATTATTAAAAGTTTAAGAGTGAAATTAAGCGTTTAATTAGAATATTGAGCTAAAATGTTGAAAAATTCGAATAAATAAGCCAATAATAACGGTTTTAATGATTATGGTTAATGTTTATAATAACAAACAATTTTTTAATGATAAAAACCCTTCAGTTCTGACAATTGAAATCAAAAAACAATTGAATTCGAAAAATAACTAATCCAGGTGTCTCAATGAAATTATCGCATCGTTTTGATTGGAAAGTAAAACTGGGAATTTTACTGGTTCTTTTATCAGCTTTACTATATATTGGTCATTACTTAATTTTTCATGATTCCCATGGTGTATTTTTTTATATAGGTATTGATATTGCCTTCTTACCAATTGAAATACTCTTTGTGGTGCTGGTGATTGAAAACGCCATCAGCAGTAGAGAAAAAAAGATGATGATGGAAAAGCTGAACATGGTTATAGGAGTATTTTTCAGCGAAGTAGGAACTGAACTAATGGGATCCATAATAAAATTCGACCCAGACACTGATAACATAAGGAATGACCTTTTGATAACCAATAATTGGTCTTTTAAGGACTTCAGGGCAGCAAGAGATAAAATTAAAAATTTTGACTATGGATTGGATATCAGCGGTGAAAACAAGGATTCCATTGAATTTTTGAAGAACACTAAAACTTTCCTGGTGGAAAAGAGAAAATTTTTACTGGCATTACTAGAAAATCCCAATCTGCTAGAACATGAAACTTTCACTGAACTCTTATGGGCAGTATTTCATCTTATGGAAGAATTGGAAAAAAGAGAAGATATATCCAGCTTACCATCATCAGACTATCAGCATCTTTCTGGTGATACAGTAAGGGTTTACAGTCTCATGATCCTGGAGTGGCTCCAGTACATGGAACATCTCATGAATAATTATCCTTATCTCTTCTCACTGGCCATTAGAACCAACCCCTTTGATCCCACATCACAAGTGGAGGTCAACGATTAATCAAGGATTAGAGACTTTATCGGATATTAGGAATAATAATTGATTTATATAAAATGCAAGAGGATTATTCAATTAATAAGGGAAATTAAGAATATATCAAGTTTATCAATTGTTAATAAGCGAATAAATGATGGTCTTATTGAACGTGAAATTAAAAGATCGATTATCTTAAATTGTCTGATGATCAATTATAAATTCAGATTAGAATAAAATTTGGCCTTATTTTAATACCCTTATTTTATTACAGTATTAATTATCCAATATTTTTCTAAAAAAAGATTTTCTCTAAGCAAGAATTTGATATCACATATCGTAACCTTTTTATATGGTGCCAACAATATACTTAAAAAACTAAATGTGGTCGATGCCATGGAGAGATTGACTCTCGAGCAATATAGGATAATGGTGGATAAGGTTTTAGAATACAAAAGGGTGAATGGATACCTGCCAGAATATGCAGTTGTTGATGGCTGCCGTATAGAAAAAAGAGAATATATCGACATGATTGAAAGGGTGAATAAATTCTTCCTGGAGATGGGAAGAAACCCGGGTTGCGTGGAAATCGGACCTATTGATGATCTCCCTGTTGTGGAAAAAGTATTGATTTAAAAAATTCAATAATATCCACACTAATACCGATAAATCTCTATAATTCTCTTTAAATCCATTTAAATAAAAAAAATCTTTTTTTGGGACTTATCTTGGATTATCTAAAAATTCGGTCATGGAAATAATGGTCATGATTACATTCTTACTTTTAGGATGTCCATCCCTGATAAATAAATAATATCCAAATATGATTTATCAAATTGATTATCAAATTATTATTAAAATATATTTATCAAATTATATTATCTAATTATAATTAATTATTGGTTTTAATAGGGCATTATGGTTAGAGATAAATCTTCAAGATGAATTTAAGTCTTCTGGACGATTCAAATTTCTGAAACTGGTTTTTTCAGGATCTAGAAGGTTTACATCAACATAATTTACTTTAACAACTTTGTAAAGAGATTTAACGTCATTAAAACCTTCTTTTAATCTGTTTTTTATCAAAGGAAGGCATTTTTTATGATAATAGGCATGTAATGGTTCAACAGAACCATCAGGCCACTGAGGAACTATTGCAGAATATTCATTGGTCTTATCATCTTCAACACATTTAAAAATCATTTTTACGAAATCTGAAGATATAAAAGGAGAATCGCAGGGTAATACCAGAGCACCATAACTTTCAACATGAGTTAAACCAGTAAATAAGCCCATCAGCGGACCTTTATCCATTTCTTGGTCCGTTATCATTTTTATAAGGAGACCATCTTCTTTTAAGTGTTTTTTGAAGTGATTAATATGTTTTTCATATAAGCTGAGCTGTTTTTCATCTCTAAATACCAGAATTATTTCATCAGCAAGTCTTTCAAGGGTTTGCATAATGTGGATTATCAAGGGTTTAGAATCCAAGCTTATTAATCCTTTATCTGTACCCATGCGTTGGCTTCTACCACCACAAAGGATTATACATGAATGCATAATCATCTCCAATATTTGGATTTTGGTCTATTCATGAAAAAAGAATGCTAAAATTAATATTTTTGTCCTTAAATTACCTTAGAAAGTTTTTTAACTTCTAAACTCATTAAAAATTTTGTCTCATTTAAATTGTTTGCATTTATCGAATAAAAAATATAAATAAATGCTTCAAATTACATGAGCCTGGTTGTGGGATAGTTAGGGCTTTCATTGGTAATCATAAGGTCGTGGGGATGGCTTTCTGTCATACCACTGGATGTAATTCTTACGAAGCGGGATTTTTCCCACATTTCTTCTATGTTAATGGCTCCGCAGTAACCCATTGAAGCTTTAAGACCACCCATAAGCTGGAATATCACTTCATTGGCCGGTCCTTTAAATGGTACGACCCCTTCCACACCTTCTGGCACCAGTTTAGCATGTTTCATGGGACCTTTTACTTCCTGGAAATAACGGTCAGTTCCTGCTCCAGAACCTCCAGTCATGGCACCCAGGGAACCCATTCCACGGTACTGTTTGAATTTACGGCCGTTCATTATAACCACTTCTCCAGGAGATTCAGAAGTCCCAGCCAGGAGACTTCCCAACATAACTGAGTCCGCTCCAATGGCAATGGCTTTAGCAACATCTCCTGAATATCTTAAACCCCCGTCAGCAATCAACGGAACACCATGCTCATGAGCAACATCAGCCACTGATGATATGGCAGTTAACTGAGGAACTCCCACTCCAGCTATGATTCTGGTGGTGCAGATTGAACCCGGACCGATACCTACTTTCAAACCATCTACATCAGCACCAGTTATGATTGCTTCGGCTGCTTCACCAGTTGCAATATTTCCTACCAGGAGATCAGCCCTTATTTCATCTTTCATTTTCTTAGCAGATTTAATAATGCTTGGTTTGTGTGCATGAGCCACATCCACAGCTATAATATCAGCCCCTGCTTTGTCCAGTGCAATGGCTCGTTCCATGTCAAAGGGGCCAGTAGCCGCAGCAACCAGGAACCTCCCCTCCTTATCACGAACAGCATTGGGATGTTTTTTGCGCTCTAGGATGTCTCTAATGGTTACAATACCAACGATACGATCGTTTTTAACTACAGGCAGTCTTTCCACCTTGTTATCATATGCAATATCCAAGGCTTCTTCTGGAGATGTAGATTCACTGATGGTCACCACTTCTTCAGTCATAAACTCACGCACCTTTTTCTGGGCATCAGAGTTTATAATGGGTTTAATATCCCTCCGGCTGATTATACCAATGACCTTCCCATCTTCAACTACGGGTAGACCACTAACATCTTCCAAATCCATGATGGTGTTGGCTTCTTTGATGGAACTTTCTGGGGATGTGGTTATAACATCTCTAATGGTGAGATCCTCAGAACTTTTGACTTTTTTAACCTCATCTAACTGCTCTTTAATGGTCATGTTACGATGAATAACTCCTAAACCTCCCTCCTGAGCTAATGCAATGGCCATTTCTGCTTCTGTAACAGTGTCCATAGCAGAACTCACAATAGGGATGTTTAAATAGTAATTTCTGGAAACCCTGCTCCTGGTGTTCACGTCTTTAGGTTCTATATTAGATTCAGATGGCACCAGTAAAAAATCGTCAAATGTGTATCCTTTAGGGGCTTTATTTAATTTATCTGAAAACATAACCTGCATCCTCCATTCCATCAATAGTAAAATCTAGTAATAATAATAGTCAATTGGAAAATTCGCTATTCATATTGTTATTTGGGTCCTATCTTTAACATTTAATAGTATATCAATGACTATTTATCTAAAAACCGGCTACCATCTGTTTGAGTCTGGCAACTGCTTCGTGATGAATAGTTCCAGAATCACGATCCCCACCAACACATGCAGCTCCTCTAATTCCAGCAACATCACAGCCCAGTTCAGCGAGTAATGGTAATTGTTCTTCAGTAACTGAACCTGCCAGAGCTGATTTAAGACCATAGTCATGAATTTCCTGGGTGAATCTGGAAATGCTTTCTTCATTCATAAAATCAAATAGGGTTTTCCCATCCTTAACAGCAGTATCTACCATGGCCAGATCCGCACCACTATCCGCAGCTACCCTGGGGATTTCCATGGGGTCCACGGCACCCACCCGGTGAGCATCTGCATATCCTGATGCCACCACAATAGCATCATCATTAAATTCACAAACAGCTTTCACCACGTTCTTCATTACTTCCAAAGCTTCAGAATAGTTTTTAGTTCCGTATAATCCTACTTTGATATAATCTGCACCGGAAACAACTGCACCGGCTGCTGCCAGGGAGACAGTTCCGGGTTTATAGGGAACATCTCCAAGAGTAGCACTAACTTGCATATCCTCAGGAGTTATTCTGCGAATATCCTTTATAATCCAGGGGAAGTTAGCCCCTAATGAACCTTCTTTAGGGTTTTTAACATCAATTATGTCTGCACCGCCTTTTATGGCTTCTCGTGCTTCTTGGGTGTTTATGGGACTTATCAAGAGAAGCAAATATAATTCCTCCTATTTATTAATAATCAAGTCTTCTAACTAATATTTAAAACCTATGATTGTAAAGGGCTGTAAAGTTATTGGGGGTGCAGAGTATTTGCAAACAATCCTTGCCTTACTTTGTCTTTGTTGGTGAAAGAACTTAATAAACTAATTTAAAATTTCAATAAACTGTAAACCCCCTTAACTTCACATTTCCCATCTTAAATATAAGCAATGATTCTGAGACTATTTTAAATCACGTTATATCTAAATTAAACATAATTTTTTATTGTTCTTATTTTGAAATCTCCCTTTTTTTAGAATTTCTCTATTATCATTTAAGTCCATTTCCATTATGATTATTCTTTATAGGGTGTACCTGATTTTATGAGATTATTTCTAATTCTGGCATGATTTTCAGTATAAATCCCATTTTTAACAGATTCTCTTCTCAGCTCTTCTAACATGTCTTTAATCGGTGTTTCAACTGGACATTCAACTGTGCAATGGCCACACAAGGTGCATTTGAAAAGACCAGAATCATAGGTAATATTAGGGTCTATGAAATGACTCATAACGATTCCTCTGCCTCCAAGATGACGTAAGTAACCAAACTCTGGGCCAAGAGTCGTGTAAACTGGGCAATTTACTATGCAAGATCCACACCCAATACACCACAAACATTCTTCCATTTCTTTTAAAGCCTGGCTACGGCCATTGTCTAAAAACACTACAACCACTCTTTTAGCACCATACATATCTTTTAAGAGGATCTGTTCAATATCAGCAGTTTTGGAAGGTGATGAGATAACATTCATATAAGCTGGAACTTTTTTACCAGTTGCATAAATGGTTTCCAATTTCACCACTGAAATTGCCTCTTCCAGTGTGGATACCAATTTGTCAATTCCCACCAGTACAATGTGAAGGTCCATCATGGTGAGTAGGCCGATATTACCCTCATTATGCACCATTACCAGGGAACCATCTAGAGCAGCCACAGAATTCGCACCAGTGATACCAACCTTGCAATTTGGGATTTTTTCCAGAATATCAGATTTAACAGCTTCCAGAATTGATTGGGGTTCAGCTTTCACATCACTTTGCAATTCATTGGACACTATTTTTGCAATTTTTTCCATATTCAGGTGGCATGCAGGTCCGATGGGATGTGTTGGTCGGCTGGCATGGAATTGGACTATCCTGTCTCCCAGATCAGTTTCCAGAACTTCAATATCCTTATTTTCAAGATATTCCGTTAACAATATTTCCCCCGCAGTGTTGGATTTAGATTTAGCTATTATTTGTTCCTTTTTCACCAAGTGGTAAATGGCTTTTTTTGCTTCTTTCGCATCATTGGCCAGAATAACTTCTATCCCGTTTTCTATTAGGTTCTCTTGTGCTTTTTCTAAAAGGTGATGTAGGTGTTTAACAGAATTTTTCCGGATAAGTTTAACCCTTTCTTTCAAACTAATAGTTGCTTCATCATGAAGGAGGTTGGCACGTCTTTCATCTAATTTGGAGAAGGAACGGTTCATTATATTTAGTTCAGATTCATTCATGGGAAACCTTCCTCTGTGGTTGAACATCCTGATTTGATAATGTGTCCTTTTTGGTGGTGACTGACATAGGTGATGAACCATCTTTACTTTTGATAATATTTTTCTTTATATCTTTCTTTGGTGGAAGAATTCCCTTTGATAATGCATCATCTAATGATACAAACTCAGTGAGGTCCATAACACTTAATTTTTCAGATTCTAAGTTCAAAACACAGAAAGGACAACAAGTTACCAGAATATCAGCACCAGTTTCAAGGGCGTCATCAACCCGGCTAATGCCAATTTCGGATGATAATTCCGGATAGGCAGACTTAACACCACCTCCTGCACCACAACAATTCGCATTCTCCCTGATCTTATCCATCTCCAGGAGTTCAGCTTTTGCCCTTAAAACCTCACGAGGCGCATCATATTCCCCAGAGTGTCTTCCCAAGTGACATGGATCATGGTAAGTGGCTTTAAGTTGGTCTTTTTTTAAACTGATTTTTCCATCATTTATCAGTTCCTTTAGGAGCTGGCTGATGTGAATAACATCTAAATTTTCTCCAAACAATTTAGGATAATCTTCACTTAGAGTGCGGTAGCATCCAGCACAGCTAAGGAGTACTTTTTCACCTTTGAGTTGTTCAAAAGTTTTTTCCATTACTTCAATGGCATCTTCCTGGAATCCAGTGCGCAGGAGGATGGAACCACAACATCCTTCATTATCCAGAATTTTATATTTTATTCCAGCTGCATCCAGAATCTTACGGGTATTCCTAGAGATATTTTGAAGTTTATCACGGGCAGTGCAGCCCTGAAAGTAGATAATGATTTTTATCACCTTAGACTCACAAATATTATACAACAAATGGATTTTACATTAGTACTGATAAATTGAATTTATGGATATTTTAATTTAGGGGTTTAGCTTCAGTTTAATTCGGGTTAAGTAATTCATAGAGGAACAGTTTATGAGTCTAGTTGATGTTATTGTTGGAGTTCGAAACGAAGAAAAACATTTGAAAAGATGCATCACCAGTTTACAGGCTCAAACTATTGCAGATATTCAGATATTCGTTGTTGACGGCCAATCTAAGGACCGAACACGCGACATTGTACAGGAAAAAATGAAAGAAGACTCTAGGATTAAACTTTTTGATAATCCAAAGAAGGTTATAAGTTCTGCAAGGAATATTGGAATTAAGGCATCACAGGCTCAATACATTGCTTATCTTGATGGACATTGCTATGTAGATCCAGATTGGCTGGAAACACTCATTTCGAGTTACCAGAAGTATGAAAGGAAGTGTAAAGTTGGTGGTGTGGGCTCCACCTATTCCAGTCCGGATGATGACACTGATTATGGTAAAGTAGTTGCCCAGGTTTTGCGCACATCACTCGGAGGTTTGGGAACAGCCTACAGGAAGGATGAGAAGATTCAAATGGTGGACACAGTAGCATTTGCTCTTTACAAACTTTCCATCATTAGAAATGAAGGAATCTTATATGACGAATTAATGACTCAGTGCGAAGACACTGATTTTAATTATAAGCTGTTAAAAAAAGGTTATGTACTGTTGAAACATCCTGATGCTTTGGTATACCAGTATCGTCGGCCTAACACTCTACAATTTTTAAGACAAATGATTGATTATGGTGAAGGAAGAGCTAAACTAGTGTTGAAATACAAAGAAACATTAAAACTATACCATTTAATTCCAGTTTTGTTGGTTTTCTATCTTTTCATTTCTATAATTAGCTTAATATTAGGTATGATAAGTTTTATACGTACTAAAGAACTGTTTTTCATATTTTTTCCCATTTTAATTTATTTAATAATCATTTTAGCTTATACATTAACTATTTCATTAAAAAATCGTAGTTTAAAATATCTATATGCTTTTTTAATATTTCCAGCTATACATATAGGGTATGGTTTTGGTGTCTTAAAAGGATTTATAATGAGTATCTGTAAATAATAAACATTCAATTAAATGGGTATTCCTATGGAGAAGAGAATTTTAATAGTGGTTGATTCATTGAAGATTGGTGGAGGCTCAGATAAGTTTGCAGCAATATTGGGGACTGAACTATACAATTATGGTTATCATGTTTCATATTTAACTTTAATGGATGAAAACCCCAAATACAGTTTTAAAGGAGATTATTATACTCTTAATGAGAGGGATATCTATGGTAATGATCTTAGAAGAGGATTAGATTTTTTAACTTACGCCCCTAAGATTAAAAGACTCTGTGAAGATCTAAATATAGACACTATTATATCAGCTGGTGACCCGGCTAATTTTCAAGCACTCATAAGTCGGTTTATTTTTAAAAATAAGGTACGTATCATTTTAACTCAACATATGAATCCTGAAATTTTTTTAGACAGTCCGTTAAAATTCCGATTAATCAAATATTGTTTTCCTCGTGCTGATAAGGTCGTTTGCGTTTCTAAAGATGTAGAAAGAATTTTAAATGAAAATTATGGTGTTGAAAATACCTTAACTATCTATAATATGGTAGATATTGAAAAAAATATTAAACTATCCTTGGAAGAACTTCCTGATGAGTATAATGGCTTTTTTGAAGGAAAGAATAATAAGAAGAATTTTCACTTCATTAATGTGGGTAGATTAGATTATCAGAAGGGACAGTACTTTTTGATTCGAAGTTTCCGGCGTGTAGTAGATTATTATGGGAATGCAAGATTATTAATTTTGGGGGAGGGCGATTTAAGAGGGAATTTGCAAGATTTGATCACTTCACTTGGTTTAAATGAGAATGTTTTTTTGTTGGGCGAGGTAGAAAATGTGTTTCCATTCCTTATATCTAGTGATTGTTTTGTTTTAAGTTCCCTTTGGGAAGGCCTACCTTTATCTTTAATTGAAGCCCTTTCAATGAATCTCCCAGTTATATCTACTGATTGTAAAACAGGCCCTAGAGAGATATTATGCCCTGAACTAGATTTAGATGAAAAGATTAATTATCCTTATTTAGGCAAACACGCAATATTAACACACAAATTTCATAAAGTTCCTGTTTTTTCCACGGTCAGTCAAGTTTCTCTCAATAAATCTGAGGCAATGTTAGCTGATTTGATGATTAGAATGATTGAAGATCCTGATTTAATTAAAAATTACTCTAACGGTCGAGTAGTCGCCAAAAACTTTGATAAAGAAAAAATTATAACTCAATGGGATACCTTATTAAAATAATAACTCCACAAATCATTATATAGTTCATTTACTTAAATTTTTAGGGAATTTAAAATCAAGATTTATGGATTGAAAGTTCAATTCACTTATCAATTGCTGTTATTTGCATAAAATACTCATATCATAAATCACCAAAAAGTGTTTAATGGAAATCATTTAGATTTTTTTTGCATATGTTGTTAAATGTTCTTCAAATTCAGTAATAGAATCATAGCCTAATTGATTTAACATTTTTTCAAGACGGATATATGTTTTTTCACCATTTAATTGGTGATAAGATGCAATTGCCAAATTAACCTTGTTATTTAATAGAATCTTCTTGGAACCTTTTATTAGTTCAATTTCAGCCCCTTCAACATCAGCTTTGATAAAATCAACATTATTTATACTTAAATTATCCAATTCTTGATCTAAAGAGACAACTGAAACATTAATGGTAGAATTTGCCATATTTTCTTCAAATATTAACGATGAACCTTTATCATTCTTTTTAAAATTTAATTGTGTTTTTTTATTCCATAAGCCTTTGTTAACGGGTATTATATTGGAAATATTATTAAGTTTTATGTTGTGCAATAATTTTTTAATGTTTGCCGGATCAGGTTCAAATGCTATTACCAAACCCTTTTCCCCCACCTGTTGTGATGCTAAAACTGAGAAAGTTCCTTGATAAGCACCACAATCTATTATTGTATCATTTTTTTTGATTGTATATTTTCTTAAATAACCTTCTAAAATTTCATAAAAATCGCTAGAGGGATAGTCACAGAATTTGTAGACATTTTCTCCGTACTTTCAATGAAAATATCATTCTTATATGTTGTATTAAAATCGCTATTTCTAAATAAGTATTTATTAGCGATAAAACATTTTAGAATATTTTTGATTTTTCCTTCAGGGAAGTAAGAGAAAAATATTTCTCCAAAAAATTTATTCCATCTTTTCTGCATCATAACACATAATATTTTTTTAATTGGGACTGTAAATTTAATGGCTGATAACTGTTCATCAAAATTTGAAATTCTTTTTTATGGTTCTTTCACCAAAGAAGATTAGTCAAAGCAAAGATTGTTTACAAATTCTCTCCAACCCCAATAACTTTACAGCTCCTTTTAATTATAACCAAGTGGTTTTTTATTTGAGTTTTTATTGAACATTTCAAAGGGTTAAATTAGTGTCATTTCCAGTACTTCAGTAATTACTCTTCTTTTATTAAAGAGATTCTTTAATACTATTGGTTAATACTATGAATGGTTTATAATTTAATAATTTTAAATACACATAAAACCATGACTACTATTATACTAAATTTTATTGAACCAAAAGTCACATAATAACATATGTTGCTAATTATATCCACATAATCCACATAGAAAGGGCTTTAATTAAAAAATGAGTAGTATAAATCATGAAAGTTTTAATTTTGGTTGAATCACTTAAAGTAGGAGGAGGATCTGAAAGGTTCGCCGCCAACTTGGGAACACAACTTTACCATAAAGGTTATCATGTTTCATATTTAACTTTAATGGATGAAAACCCAAAATACAGTTTTAAAGGTGACTATTATACTCTTAACCAGGCTTATATTTATGGAAATGCTTTTAAAAGAGTATTTGATCTTTTAAGATATTCTCCAAAAATTAAAAGACTTTGTGAAGATTTGAATATTGATACCATAATCTCAGTGGCTGAAGTGGCAAATTTTCATGCTGTTTTAAGTCGGCTTTATGGAAACAAGGTGCGTATTATTCTTTCTCAGCATATTAATCCAGAAATATTTTTAGATAGTCCATTGAAATTCAGATTGGTAAAATTCTTCTATTCGCGTGCGGATGATGTGGTGTGTGTTTCAAAAGAAGTTGAAAAGGTTCTAAATAACACTTACGGTATTTCAAATACATTAACCATCTATAATATGATTGATATTGAAAAAAACATTAATCTATCTCTGGAAAAAATTCCTGAAGACTATAAAAAGTTATTTAATGTGAAGAATCAACAAAAATATTTTAATTTCATTAATGTAGGTAGATTAACCCGGCAAAAGGGTCATTGGTTTTTGATTAGGAGTTTTAGAAGAGTTGTGGAACATTATAGAAATGCAAGATTATTGATTTTGGGGGAAGGTGTTCTGAGAGAAGATCTCGAAGCATTAATTGAACAACTAGATTTATGTGAGAATGTATTTCTCTTAGGTGAACAGGAGAATGTTTATCCCTTCCTCAAAAATAGTGACTGTTTTGTTTTCAGTTCCCTATGGGAAGGTCTGCCCCTATCTTTAATCGAAGCACTTTCGATGAATATTCCAATTATATCCACAGATTGCAAAACAGGTCCGAGGGAAGTTTTATGTCCAGAACTGGATTTAGAAGAAGCAGTTAATTATCCTTATTTTGGAAAACACGCAATCCTCACCAGATCTTTCCAAAATGAAATCATATTTAAAAATCTGGAAGAATTACCATTAACTGAGGATGAACATATTTTTTCGGATATGATGATTAAGATCATAGAAGATCCCGATTTAAAAGTAAAATATTCAAACACACGTGAATTAGCTTCAAATTTTTCTTACAAGAAAATTATCGATCAATGGGATAATTTATTATATTTATAGAGATTTTTAAATGAGATTAAGCAAAAATTTCTAAATTTCAACAATCATTTAAAAAATCTTAGGTTATAAGTATGGAATCTCCAGAGAAACTTAAAAAAACCACTAAAAAATATTACCCGCTGGTTTCTATTATAACTCCAACGTATAATCATGAAAAATTCATTTCAAGTTGCATAGAGAGTGTTTTAGAGCAAACATACCCAAATTGGGAAATGATTATTATAGATGATGGTTCTACGGATAGAACTGGCCGTATAATTCAGGAATACAAGGATAAAAGAATTAAATATGTCAAACAAGATCATCTTGGCATCTGGAAACTAAATGAAACATACAATAAAGCTTTGAATTTATCTAACGGTGATTTAATTGCTATTTTAGAAGGTGATGATGCATGGTCTAGTAATAAATTAGAAGAACAAGTAAAAATTTTTGCAAGTAAGGATATTATATTGACTTGGGGAAGAAAGAATACCATAAATAATAAAAATGAAATTATATCTTTTGACCTTCACAGCCTTAAGCCATTTATGTGCATGTCACAGGAGGAAATAATAAAAAATCTCCTCATTTATAATTTCATGCAACCTTGCACTGTGATGATAGATAAAAAAGCTTTATTATCCATCGGGGGTTTTTTACAGTATGAGAATGTACCATTTGTAGATTACAGCACTTTTTTAGAACTTAGTTTGAAAGGAAAATTCTATCCTTCTGACTCAGTTTTGGGCTATTGGAGGAAGCATAAGGCACAGGTAACCACGGTACAAGAGACTGAAGTAACTAAAGCGTTCATGATTTCAGTAGATTTTTTTGAAAAACTAGATCCTTCGATTAAAAAAACGATTAAATTTGATATAAATGAAAAAGTGAAGTTTCACGAAAAACTGTTAATTGACCAGGTTGCAGTTTCAGCTAGATTATCCTTATTAAATGGTAATTGGGATGAAGCATTAACCCAATATAAACATATGTTTCAAAATGGTGGTTTTTCTATTAAATTACAATCTTTTTTGGGTATTATCTGTGCTATTTGCAGGTTAAATCTTGAATGGTTAGCAGTTATTAGCTGTAAACCTAAATTATGTGATACTTCGGGGGAATGGTGTACAACGGTATATAAAAATAATAAATTATCCTTTTTATTTAGAATTCAAATTTTTGCAATGAATTTGTTTCTAAGATTACTCGGTAAACCTACTTTGTCTGCAAAAGTGTAAAGAATACAAAATTGGTGTTAAAATAGATGTTTCTAGCAATTTTCAACATTATGATTTTTTTTTATTTAGGGCTAATTTATCGATTAGTAAATTGCTCTTCTATTTTATAATTTTTTTTATCAGTTGATTCTTCTTTGCCATTTTTTCCTTTATTGTCGATTTTTTTACTTTCCAAGGCCATTTCACGAACTAGAATAGTTATTTCTTCTTCAATATTTTCAATCATGTTGTAAATTTTAAAGATTAAGTAAAAACAACTGATCAGTCCGAGAATTAGTATTAAGTCTAGTCCTCTACCTATACCTGTTATATTGGCCAAAATAGAAGTTGTATTGGGATAGATGGAAAAAATAATTAGAAGTAACCAGATTGTTGCCCACACTAAGAGCATGTTAAAAGTCATCTTTTTATCTTTAAACCTTATTAAAGTAAAGAGAACTCCTACGATTCCAATTAATAATCCAATATACTGGTATATTATCATTTATTAACTCCTAAAAATTTTATTCGTTTAAGTTTAACTATTTAAAAAAACCTCTGATAAGTTTTGCAAGTATTTTCAAACCGATTTTTGTATTAGTTCCTTTTGAAAGTGAATAATCAGTGTAAATAGTGGTTATAGGAACCTCGACCAAACGGAGTCCTTTTCTTTGCACTTCACCAATTATCTCAGATGAAACACCGTAATCACGGGAGTGGAGTTCCATTAACTCAACTGCCTTACGGTTAAATGTTCTCAATCCTGACTGGGAGTCTCCAACATTCTTACCATAAAAGATGAGGGTGATAATATTCATCACCAGATTACCAAATTTTTTACGGAAAGGCATTTCCTTAAAATTTCTCTTTCCAATAACCACATCAGCTTGATTTTCGAGAATTGGTTGGCATAATGGAATTATATCACTGGAGTGATGTTGACCATCAGCATCGAAAGTTACAGTAATCTGGGAATTTTGCCTTAGTGCAGCTTCAATTCCTGTAGAAATGGCCGCACCTAATCCCCTGTTTAATGGATGTCTATATAAATTTAGCTGGTCTGGGTATTGTTTTAAGATATCTTCTACTGCCGAGTATGTGTTATCGGTAGAGCCATCATCAATGACAATAAGATTTAGTCCAAGAGAAATCAATTCTGTTAAAACCCTTTTAATGGTTCTTGATTCATTATAAGCGGGAACAACTACGTAAATGTCATTAATATGTTCTTTAAATAATATTTCATTAACTTCAATGTCTTGATTCAATTTTAGTTCTCCATCAATGGATATTTTCCTTTTAAAGCTATTATATTAATTAAATTATAATTTATTATATTTTTATGAATATTGATTATGTTATTTTAAGTTTGCTCGTTCACAAGATAATATAAGTTTGCATTTGTACAACATTCGTGTCGTTTCAGAACCATGAGGTGATGCCTAAGGAACTGCATTGTTTGCTGAATAAATATTGAGGTTGATGCTGAGAAAATGTTACTGTTTGAAATTTAGTTACTGCAGGAAGGAAATTGGAAACGAACTAATATTAGAGAATGTTAATCTATAAAATAGAGAAAGAATGGTTTAGAAAATCTGCATAGAGAAACTTGCAGATGAAATGGAACTAATTGTTCCTAAGTGCTAGTAACATGGAAATTGATCCTGTTATTTCTTTGTAAGCTTGATCTGCTTTTACATCAAATGCTCCAGAATTTGTGACACTCGGTTACTCCAAGTGTTTTTTTCTAGGAATTCAATTCTTTCTTCATTTGAATATTTTTTAGGAAAATTCTGTATAATTAAATTTTTTAAAACTTCCATCAGTTCGGATTCATCTGAATAAAAATTAACATAAGGTGAAAAACGATTTATTTCATCATAAAATATGGATATAATAGGTTTATTATAATTGATGTATTCGTAAAGTTTCACAGGATCCACAGAAAAAATTAAATCACTTAATTTGAAGGGCATAATCATGCAATCATAATCCTTCACGAAGGAGTATAATTTTTCATGTTCAACAGGACCATGAAATATTATCCTCTCGTTTAAAGTCAATTCGGAAACTTCTGGATAAACAGGGCCAATGAAATGATACTCTATTTCTTTAAAATGTTCTAGTGTTCTCTCCAGTAATTCAAAATCAATCCATGAAGATACTGTTCCAACATATCCTATTTTGAATTTGGTATCTCTTTTTTTTTCTTCAATTTCATTATTTAAAACCAAACCATCGAAAGCGTTACGGACGACTAATATTTTATCCTTAATCTTAGCATAATATTTTTCATTAAGTTTTTTATACAAGTTTTCAGAGGATGTGAAAATAACAAGGGAATCATTAATCAGTTTTTCTTCGCATTTCTTTATTCTTTCATTATAATATTTGTCAAAACCAAATTCTGTATAATCATCCATACAGTCATAGACTATTTTGTATTTTTTTTTGGGGATGTATTCATACAATGTTGGAAAAGGTATCCAAAGAAATTCAGGATTGTATTTTTTTAGGAAATACCAGAAATACACTTTTAGATAAAATTTATTAATCCAGTAAATTCCTTTCTTAAAACAGAAAGGTAATGTGTAGAAATGATGAACATTAACATTATTCGTTTTGGTTTTATGAGACGCCTTGATGAGAAGGCTACTTGGATAGGTTCTACAAAATACCTGCACATCGAAAAAATGTGACAACTCTTCAGCAATGAAATGAGGACGTTGTTTTATCCAATCCCAATCAACATGCATCATGTACACTATGTTAGACATATTATTTTCCTTTCCACGATGTGATTATTCAGATTGTAACTTAAGCAATAAAAAAAATAACAACACGATTTTTGAATATTTAAACCATATAACTTAACCATTTAACTTTACAGCTAATTCAGCCACCCTTCTACCCAAGTTTTGTGATGTTTCCAAGCCTATTTCATCACTTTCAGAGGCGTCTTTAGCCCCCCCAACTCCAGTTCCCCCATAGTGAGCTAAAGGAGCACCATCCCCTACAAGAACCATGTCGTGAATCAACATGAAATCATGTATGGTGGATATGGTGGTTTCCTGACCACCGTTGCGGGATCCACCTACACTTATAGCACCACCAATTTTATTTTGGAGTTTAAAATCACCACGAAGAGGTCGGGAACGGTCCATTAAAATTTTAACTTGAGCAGAGACATTTCCAAAATACACTGGACTTCCAATAATCAATCCGTGAGAATCAAGCATTTTTCTCAAGATATCTGGAACATCATCGTAGATGGCACATTCTCCAGTTGCTTTACATATATCACAAGCTACACATGGTTCAATTTCTTTATCTGCAAGAGTGATAATTTCAGTTTCAGCACCAACCTTTCCAGCAGCTTTAAGTGCTTCTTTAACCAGATTTTCTGTATTACCATCTTTTCGAGGACTCCCAACAATTCCAATAATTTTTGTCATTATAACAGCTCCAAAAATATTTTAATATTTGAAAAATGAAGTATTCCTGAATTATTTATCTCTAATATTTTATAATTTAAATTTATAATTTAATATAATATAAATTAGTGTTATTAACTATTAGACTTTTCGTCCATCAGGGCTGAAAATTTATTGGGTTTGAACGATATTTGCAAACAATCTTCGCAATAACTTGTCTTTGTTTGGTGAAATAATCATAAAAAACGAATTTCAAATTTTAATGAAAAGTCCAAAACCCATTACTTTACAGTTCCCTCCACCATTTTAAGTAGTGGTATGTTGATAATGTTTACATTGAAAAGTTTACATTGAAAAAAGATTTCTAAATACAAAGTTAGGTTTTGTTAGGTTTTCTAATAATTAAATCAAAGTCATATCTTAATTATCTTATATGATTCTTAACAATGCTTATCAGTATCATGATAAATTTAAATCCAGTTATCAGATAAAATTGACTAAACACCGTTTTTAAGAGAAATTCTAATGAAAAATAATAAAAATTATTCTTCGTATAGACCATTAACACCAGAAAAAGCAGTTATTTCCCTGGTTAGGGAATGGTTTAAAAATGAAAAAGAAGGTGACATGAAAGCCCGTGAAAGGGCACAACTTGAAATCAAGAAGTACCTTTTTGAAACATCTGATGGATCGTATACATTACAGTCCGATGATTTAGGGGATTCTAGAGAAACGATGCACACAGCTTACGGTGCTTATTCTGAGGCTAAAGAAAAATTTGTTAATCCTGCATGTTTAGGTGGAAAGAAAAAAGTTGCAATTCTAGATATTTGCAGTGGACTGGGTATTAATTCTGCAGCTGCACTGGACTACATTTTAGACTCAAAGGTGAATATTAAGGTTGATGAAATAAAAATTGACATGGTTGAAATATCCATTGAAACCATTGCTGCATCTTTGTTAATACCCAGCCCATCTGAATCACATTTGATAATAAAAAAGGCCATAGAAACCTTCCTTATCGATAATCATTACTTGGAATTTTCTCACGAAGACAAAAAAATCCCAGAATTTCTCAATATACAAATTCACTGTACAGATGCCAGAGAAATGGTGCAGGATATTCCTAGGGGTAAGTATGACGCGATTTTCCTGGACCCTTTTAGCCCTGCCAAATCTCCAGAACTTTACACCCTTGAATTTCTTTCAATCTTAAGTTCTCTTTTGAAAGATGATGGTTTAATCCTTACCTACACCGCAGCAGCTCCGGTGCGATACGCATTGATTGCATGTGGTCTGGAAGTTGGTGAAGGCCCAGCCATGAATCGATCTGGAGGAACAATTGCATCCAGAGATGTAAATAAAATTTCAAAACCCCTCTCATCCCATGACGAACGTATGATAGCATTATCCGATGCAGGGATACCTTACAGGGATAATAAATTAACAGATTCCAGTAATATGATACTAGAAAGACGAAAAAAAGATCGAATTCATGCCAGGGGCAATTTTAAAATGGCTTCAACTGTGAAAACTCCCATTTACCTGGCTCAAAGTTTAGAAGAAGAACGAACTAAAAGAAGAGTATTAAACCATTTGGCTGACTTAAATATTAGTGATATAAATTCCCAAAAAGCTAAATTTTTAGTTTGTCCTCAGTTTTCTTCATGTATCTGTAACTGTAAACAGGGAAGATCAAAAGGGTCCAGTGCAAGGGTTAAAGAGATGGAAAGAAGATTAAAACTAATCATCAAGAGTAATTGAATCTAAATTTTCAATTTGATGGTTAAGATACGTATCTATAATTACGTATCTATATGATCTTAAAATCTTTTAAATAAAAATAAGGAATTATAAAGGAATTATAATTTATTGGAATTTTTCTAAATAGATTATCTAAATAAGATATATAAATGAAAATTTATGATTTTAATCTAATTATCTGATTTAAGGTGAAAAATTTGAACTTTGAAATAAAATACAAAGATGCTCGGGGAAGGCTGGGAATCCTTAAAACACCCCATGGAAATATTAAAACCCCAGCACTCATGCCAGTAATACACCCTGGAAAACAGACCATCAATGTATCTGATTACGGAGCAGAAGTAGTGATTACCAATGCATATTTAATCTACAAGAATGAAGATTTGAAGATAATTGCAGAAAAAGAGGGGGTTCATAAACTCATAAATTTTGATGGACCTATTGTTACAGATTCAGGTTCATTCCAGCTATCCGAATATGGCGACGTACAAGTTACTAATAAGGAGATTTTGCAGTTTCAAGAGAAGATTGGGACTGATATAGGAACCTCTTTGGACATACCCACCCCGCCCTCTGTTAAAAGGGAACGAGCTGAAAGTGAACTGGAAATAACACTTCAAAGAGCGGCAGAGGCACTGGAAGTGAGGCAAGAATTAATGCTTAATTCCGTAGTGCAGGGTTCCACTTTCCCTGATCTGCGCCGAAAGTGTGCAAAGAAACTGGGAAAAATGGATTTCCAGGTGCACCCCATAGGAGCAGTTGTACCACTCATGGAGTCTTACCGTTATGAAGAACTGGTGGAAGTGGTTATGTCATCAGTAAGCAATCTACCAGATTCACGTCCCCGCCACCTCATGGGTGCAGGTCATCCTATGATTTTTGCACTGGCAGTGGCCATGGGATGCGATCTCTTTGATTCGGCGGCCTACATTTTATACGCTGAGGATGACCGTCTTTTAATGCCCAACGGAACACTAAAACTTGAAAACCTATATGAAATGCCCTGTTCCTGTGAAGTATGCACCACCCATACACCAGATGAATTACTTAAAATGGAAAAAGAAGACAGGGTACAATTAATTGCTAAACACAATTTATGGATAAGTTTTGCAGAAATAAGACAAATACGTCAAGCTATAGTAGAAGGTAGTTTATGGGAACTTGTTGAGCAGCGTTGTCGAGCACATCCATTCTTATTGGAAGCACTTAGAAGTCTTAAAAACTATATTGAAGACTTGGAAAAATATGATCCTCCCTACAAAAAATCTGCATTCTTCTACTCTGGATCAGAATCTCTACATCGTCCAGAAGTATACAGACACCTGGAAAGGATTAAAAGAACACCATTAAAAAAGAAAGTTTTAGTCCTTCCTCGCACCAACAAACCCTATTCAGAACATTTAGAAGTTCCGCAAAAATACTACAAAATAAGTCAAATGGAATGCAATGAACTAGAAAGTACTGATGAATATGAGGATATGCAGATGGTTGTAGTTGATGTACCCTTTGCTGTGATTCCCCTGGAGTTGGATCAGGTTTATCCACTTGCTCAAAATGAATCACCTCATGATTATGATGAAGATTCAATTAAAAGGGTCGTTCATGTTCTTAAGGATTACTTTAAGAATTTTGAGGAGATTATTGTTAGTGAAGAAGTGATGGATACATTCCAACTTAATACAATATTCCAAACCAAAGAGTACATATTTTCAAAAAACCCTGAAAATAAAGTTAACGACCTTGATAGAATAAAAATGATTGCAGATTATCAGTTTGGTACTGGTGCTGGTGAAGGATTATTTAATGAAAAAGTAGAAATAGTGAAAAGTCGCAAAACTGGTAAAATACGTCATGTTTATGATGGTGAAGAACTCATTGCCACTTTAAGGGCCAGTGATGGTATATTTGTCCTAGCACGTGAGGGAGCACGGAGATTGCATCGATTCCTCCCCTACCCTAAAAACAGGGTGGTGGTGAATGAGGATGCAGAACCCTTTGCTCGTGAAGGAAAAAGTATATTTGCTAAATTCGTTATAAATTGTGATATAGATATCCATGCAAAGGAAGAAGTATTGATAGTGAATGCTGAAGACCAATTATTGGCCTTTGGAAAGTCAATTTTAAATGGAAAAGAAATACTTGATTTTAACACAGGTCAAGCAGTTAAAACACGCAAAGGAGGCTTATAATGTTACCAGGTGCAGGAATGAATCCAAAACAGCTCAAACAGATGCAAAGAGCCATGAAACAGATGGGAATGGACATGAAAGATGTTAAAGGTGTCATGGAAGTAGTAATCAAATTCAAAAATAAAGAATTGGTTATCAACAATCCCAAAGTTAATGTGATGAATTTCATGGGACAGGATACTTATCAGATATCTGGAAAAGCCAAGGAAAGAAAAATAGAAGCTGAGCTGGTAATTCCTGATGATGATGTGGACTTGGTGGCCTCCCAGACCGGTGTCACCCAGGAAGAAGCCAGGAAAGCTCTGGAAGATACTAATGGGGATCTGGCTGAGGCCATCTTGAGGTTAAGTTGAATGGTTTTAATTGCCCATATTTCTGACATGCATGTAGGTGCACTGGCATTTAGAGAAGAATTAATTCTCAATGCTATTGATAGAATAAATGACATGGAAGTTGACGCTACCGTAATAACCGGTGACTTATCGGATAATGGATATTACTCAGAATTAAAAGAGGCTGCAGAGTATTTAAGACAATTCAAAAGTCCCATTGTAGTTGTGCCTGGAAACCATGATTCCCGTCACCTGGGAAACCGCTGCTTTGAAGAAGTAATTAAAGACCATCGTTACGGAACCCTTACCGTAGAAAAAACTCCTGAAAAACAAGGGTTCAAAGTTATTGGACTTGATAGCAGTGAACCAGATCTTAACTATGGAAAGATAGGCAGATCTCAGCAGCACTTCATGGAAAAGGAGATTAAAATAGCATCTAGGGAAGGATTGTTCAAAATTATCGCATTACATCACCATATCATTCCAGTTCCTCGCACTGGAAGGGAAAGAAATGTTTTGAGTGATGCCGGGGATATCCTAATGTCTTTAATTGAAAACAATGCTGATTTAGTTTTATCCGGTCATAAACATGTTCCACATACTTGGATTGTTCATGAGACAGTTTTTGCAACTGCTGGAACTGTTTCATCCCTGAAATTGAGAGGTAAAGATATCCCGTCCTTTAACACCATTAATATAGATAATGAACATATAGAAATCAACTTAGAAAGTGCTGATGGAAATAGTCGCAGTCTAGCCCGATATGAAAACAGGTGCAGGTGATTAATTGCAGGTAATTGTGGATGCATCTAACGTAGCCCACTTTGGAAAAAAAGATGGTAAGCCCAGCCTACAAAAAATATTCAAAGCTGTTCAGGCTCTGGAAAAATTAGGTTACCATCCCATACTCATTGCTGATGCTTCGCTAAGGCATGAAATAGATGAGAAGGAAGAATTCAACAAACTTCTTGATGAGGAGAAAATACACCAAGTACCATCTGGAACCACAGCTGATCACTACATCCTGAAATTAGCCGAAGATGAAGATGCTAAAATATTATCAAATGATGCATTTAGAGAATATTATGATGAATTCAGAGACATAAACAGTCGAAGAATTCCTTACAGCTTCAAAGGAGACGAAATCGTAATAGGAAGTTCTGCGAAGCCTAAAAAAATCAAAAATATCCTGCAGAAAATCTGTAACCAAATATTATCCGAGTTTGAGAAAAAAGGATATGATTCATATAAACTGAAAAAGAATAAGAAGCTTTCGGGTATTGCAGTTGCTAAAGAAGCAATAGATAGAATTTCCAAGAGCAGGGATGAAGGTATTGACTCTAAGATTGAAGGAGTCTTTATGAAAATTCCCCTATTTGATAAAGTAATGCAAATGGTGGAAGATGCCGAGAAAACCAGCGATTTTATAATATTTGTACTGGTCAGTCCCCGAGACTACAGGGATGCAGTAAGAAATGCAGGTAATATTGCAGTAACTGTGGGTGATCGTTTGAAACTGGACCACGCACCTCTTGTTGCTGTTCGTAATGATTTATTCACTAAACCCGGGGCATTTGAACTTAACATCATCTATTCTGATGAAATTTTAGAGGAATCACCATTCAATGTGAACATCACCATAAATGATCATGACTACTCTTTTGTTAAGAAAAACTCCCGTAATATAGCCAGCACTGTTGCTGCCAGGTTAGGAACCTGGAAGTTCCCTATAGTCTCGGTCAAACCCAGTATGCTAATGGAAAAACCAGGACACTTCGATATAAACCTGGACAAGGGAGGAGACAATTAGATGGCAGGCAATTACCTGTTGAGAACCATATTTGGTTTCCTCTTAAAGCATCGGGTTTTGAGTATAGGTACCAAATATTACCCCACCAATGAAAGGGAACAGGAATACGTAGAAATGGTGAACTACACCAGAACAATGCTTCTGGAAATTGAAAAAGCCAATATAACCACTGAAAACATTTTCCAGAATCTCTTGAAGGAAGTTGGACGTGGGAATATACCTGAAAATCGCAGGTTCGTTGAATTAAAACCTGCAGAGAATGATGTTAATGAATACGCACTCTTAAGTAATATCATCATGGGAAGTGACCGCTACCTTTATGTGGAAGTCTTCACAGGTAACAAAAGGATTATTGATGAATTTGTCAGTGTCATAAAAAAAGAAAACGGTACAATTGTAGAAAGAAGCAATACTGAGATAGTATCCAGACTCCTATCAAAAAATGATGCTATTAGGGTAGGTGTGGAACTTATAAAGATAGGGATGGAAAGGGAAATAGATGTAAGAGCAGCTGTAGGTATGACGGGAGCTGCAGCAATTGAACGTTCCATTAATCTAAACAAACAAATTGGAAAAACATCCGGTGTTGGATTCACCAAACTGGGAGGAGAATTTGCCATAGTATTCTCCAGCAAACTAAGCAATCTGGAAGGCACACCAGCAGTATACGATAATTATCTTTTCATAGATGCTTTTGACTCAACCCAATTTATCGAGGAACAGGGCCGTGACCAGCTGGTTAAAATCATGAATGAGATTAAAAATTTCATTGAAAAAGATTGCCATGGTAAAATAGAAGGCTACCGAGAAGGAGGGGACGATCTTATAGCCAACCTACCCACCAAAGACGCAGCACTCCGTGCAGGTATTGATTCATCATGGCATGCTCTGAACAACGGGGCCCGTTTACGGGTGGGCATAGGTAAAAGTCGTCGTGAAGCTGGTGAAAGAGCTCAAATGGCTGATAGCATTAAAATATGGAATAACTCACCGGTCATGGTTTTCGATTTAGCAGATGGAGTCTATGCTTATTACGTACCCTCAGAATTCACCCGCGCAGTTGTTGAATTCCTCCAGGAGAAAACAGGCAGGGTTATATTCATCTTTGTATTTGTTTTCATTGTCACATTAATTGGCTGGAATATAGGGTACTGGGAATTTGGACTGGTAGCCATTGGACTGGCTTTGTTATATGCACTAACGGCATAAATTATACCTTCGTGCTATACCTTCGTGATTGGAACAATCCCCTAAACGATCTAATTAATCATTTCTCAACTGAAAATTATGATAATTAGATTAAATGAAACCTATTGGGTTAAAATATTAAAGCCAAATATTATTAAATATTATTAGAATTAAAAATTAAGAAAAAGAATAGTTAAAAATTAATAAAAAAGAGTTTGATTCAATGGATCCAGAACTAAAAGCTAAAGCTGCAGTAGCACTGGTTATATCCTTAATTGCATTCGGATTTGGTACAGGAGCTAGTATGTTCACAGGTTTCAGTTTCCACACACCTAATAATTTTTCATATAACATCAAAGTGCCAGGCGAGCTTCCAGTTATTTACAATGTAAAAAATAACACCACTCCCAACACAACTACAGCTTCTACTCCTTCCACTGTACCAAGCACCCCATCCAGTCCCCAGGATGTTTATGAGGAAAAAACTCCAACCACTCCCACCAGTCCGAGTACAAATCAAACAGGAAGTAATAATATAACTAAACCCTAAGTAGTCATTCCCTACTGAATATCATTGAATAGGTCATTTAACTATTCATTGGTGACTAAATAGATGAATCTCTCGAGATTCTATAATCTGATGAATTTAAAGCCTATCGTAAGACTCCAAGTGATTTAATCACATTTTAAGAAATTAATGATATCACATACATTACAATAAAATTATAATAATATGATTTGGGCGGCATTCAAATGAAAAAAATTGATGGCGGAATATGTTCAGTTGAAAATGTTAAGGCAGCCGGTGCTTGTGAAGATAATTATGGAGTAGCAGTAATCCATTACCCTGGAAGTAATGCAGCAGCCGTGTTTACAAGCAACAAAGTTCAAGCTGCCCCAATTACCGTCACCAGAAAAGCTGTTGAAAATGGTAAAATCTCAGCAGTGGTTGCCAACAGCGGAAATGCCAATTGTTTCACTGGAAAAAAAGGAATTGAAGTTGCAGAATTAATGGCGTCTCAAGTTGCAGAAAGCCTCAACCTACCTCCAGAAGATGTGGCAGTTGCCTCCACAGGTATCATAGGTCGCCAGTTACCAGTAAATATTATCAGCGAACTCACCACCCAGGCACTACGCAGATTGGAAAACTCTGCTCAGGCCTCACGAAACGCTGCCGAAGCCATAATGACCACTGACACTTATCCTAAGGAATGCGCAGTAGAAACCACCCTAAAAAATGGAGAATCAATTAGAATCGGTGGAATAGCCAAAGGTTCGGGGATGATCGCACCGAACATGGGAACCATGCTGTCATTTATAGCAACAGATTTAGAAGCCAGCCCCTCCGAACTTCAGAAGGCCCTTAAAGAAGCCGTTGATAAAACATTCAACATGGTGATTGTTGACGGTGATGAAAGCACCAATGACGTGGTGGTATTAATGGCCAAACCAGGGAAAGGAAAAATCGATGAAAAATTCCAGACAGCCCTGGAATATCTCTGCGGAGATCTGGCTCGTATGATGGCCCATGATGGTGAAGGTGCCACCAAATTCATGCAAGTGGAAGTTGAGGGTGCTCTAACACAGCAAGATGCAAGAAGTGCTGCCAAGGCAATAGTGAAATCCCCCCTAGTTAAAACTGCACTTTTTGGGGCAGATCCGAATTGGGGACGTATAGTGGCTGCAGTAGGATACTCCGGAGCACGTATGGATGAAGATAAAATAAGTGTACGTCTGGAAGAAGGGGAAAGATTTGTTAAAATCGTTGACTGCGGAGAAATAAAGGCTTTTGACGGAACCGAAGAATTGGAACTGGCTGAAAGTATAATGGAACGGGAAGAAATAAAGATAATTGTAAATTTAGGACTTGGAAAATTCAAGGCAACTGCCTATGGTTGTGATCTTAGCTATGACTATGTACGCATAAATTCAGAATATTCCACCTAAACTATTAAAATCTAAACCCAAAACCATTTTAAAAGTTTTAAATATCCCTAAATTAACAAAAATACTGTTTCTGTGAAATAATAAGATTATTGTATAAAAATTAATAGTGGTAATATGAAAGTAATGATAATCGGGGCAGAAGGAATGTTAGGCCATGATTTAGAGGCTATATTCAAAATAGACCATGAAGTAGCCACTACCAACATTCAAACCCTGGACATCACTGACATCGATAAAACAATTAACACAGTTAAAGATTTAAATCCAGATGTAGTGGTGCATGCTGCAGCTTTTACCGATGTTGATGGTAGTGAATCAAAACCAGAACTCGCTTATCAAGTCAATGCCCTGGGAACAAGGAATGTTGTTGTGGCCTGCCAGGAATCCGGCAGTGCTCTGGTTTATATCTCTACAGATTATGTTTTTGACGGAACTAAAGACACTCCCTATCGTGAATACGACCAGACCAATCCACTGGGCATATACGCAAAAAGCAAACATCAGGGAGAATTATACATCCGTGATTTGTTAAACAAATTCTTCATAGTCAGAACATCATGGTTATATGGATATCATGGTCCCAATTTCGTTACTACCATGCTAAAACTGGCTGAGGAGATGGACAACATATCCGTGGTCAGTGATCAAATAGGATCCCCCACTTACACTGTGGATCTGGCTGAAGCCATTAAAATGCTAATCACTAAACCAGCTTATGGTATCTATCATATTACCAATAGTGAACACTGCTCATGGTATGAATATGCTCAGTTAATCTTTGAAAATGCAGGTGTTGAAGTACAATTGAATCCTGTTACAACTGAAGAATTTGGAAGTCCTGCACCACGCCCTAAATATTCTGTACTTGAAAATTACAACTGGAAAATGGAAGGATTTCCAGAACTCAGAAGTTACAAAGAAGCTTTATTGGACTATATGAAGTTGTTGAAGTAGTAAAACATGATTTATTATAAACATTCATTTTTATTTCATTCATTATTTTATTGTTAAATTTATGTTAAGATTATATCATCAATTTTTTTACCTTATAATCAAATTATCAAATGATTTTGATAAAAAATAGAAAAATAGGAATATGGAATTTCATTGATTTTTTTAGATTAGGTTTAACCATCGAAACTCCAACTAAACTCTTCTTTTCTAAAGAATGACTTATTTTCTCTAAAATTTCTTTTAATTTATAATGATAATTTGGAAATCCGTTCCATGGCTTCTTTTGTGTTTTCCAGGGTGTTGAAAGCTGTAAGTCTAAGATAACCTTCTCCACTGGGACCGAAACCCACACCAGGGGTGCCTACTATATGTGCTTCATTTAGTAGGAAGTCAAAAAATTGCCAGGAATCCATTTCATCCGGTGTTTTTATCCATATGTAGGGTGAATTGATTCCTCCATAAATTCTTAAACCGATAGAACTTAAACTCTCTCTAATAATAGATGCATTATTCATATAATATTCAATGGATTCTTTTATCTCTTTTTGACCTTTAGGGGAATAAACTGCACTGGCTGCTACCTGCACAGGGTAAGAAACACCATTGAATTTAGTTGTCTGGCGACGATTCCATAAACTGTTAAGTGAATGAGGATTGCCTCCAGCATCAAAGCCCACAAGTTCTTTAGGAACTACGGTATAAGCACAACGAGTGCCGGTGAATCCTGCATTTTTAGAAAAACTCCTAAATTCGATGGCAACTTCCCGGGCACCTTCAATTTCGTAGATGCTATGTGGTATGTTGTCTTCCTGGATGTATGCTTCGTACGCAGCGTCAAAGAGAATGATTGAATTATTTCTCGCAGCATAATCCACCCATTCTTTGAGTTGTTCATGGTTTAGTGTGGTTCCGGTAGGGTTGTTAGGGAAACATAAATAGATTAGGTCTACAGGGGTTTCCGGGAGTTCAGGTACAAAGCTGTTTTCTTCAGTGCAGGGGATGTAAACCAGTTTCTGGTAGCGCCCATCTTCTTGCATGGGCCCTGTTCGACCTGCCATCACATTGCTGTCAACATAGACTGGATAAACTGGATCTGTAACTGCTACAGTGTTATTAAGGCCAAATATTTCCTGAATATTACCTGTATCACATTTAGCTCCGTCACTGATGAATACTTCATCATGGGATAATTCAATACCACGAGTTCCATAATCGTGTTCTATAATTTTTTCAATTAAAAAGTCATAACCCTGTTCTGGTCCATAGCCTCGGAAAGATTCACTTTTACCCATTTCATGGACAGCTTCCTGAAATTTTTCAATCACTGCTTCAGGTAAAGGACGTGTAACATCACCGATCCCCATACGTATAATACGGGCATCAGGGTTTTCTTTTTGGTATTTTTCAACTCTATGGTTGATTTCAGAAAATATATAGTTGCTTTGAAGCAACAAGTAGTTTTCATTGATTTGAACTGCCATAAGATTTGCACTCCTTTTTTAATGGTATAAAAATATTTGCTGAGAAAAATGTTTTGTTGATACATTTTCTAGATACAAATATTCACAATTCTAAATTTTTTACAATCTATTTTATGTCTTCATAAGTTTTAAACTTCATTTGTAATATCATTTTCAATATCGTATAATTCAATTTAATATAGAATTAGAAATAGAATTAGAAACAGTTATCCGCACAATCTTATTTTTAAGATTGATAATATTTCCATAGGCTTTTTCATCATCTAATACTAATCATTATTTTCTATAAATCCTTTAACGTATTGAATAATATTTTTTAACAAAAGTTCGTCGAATTTATAAGCTTTGAAATACAATTAGAGGTTAAATAATTTTTCAATGATGTTATCCTTTTTATAAAGTTCACTAGCATTATTACCAATATTTTTAAAATTTATTGTTAATTTATTAATTAGGAATACAAAACAATCATTAACTAAAAATCATAATTTAAAAATAATAATTTATATTCTTGATATTGTTGGTATATTCATAGCTTTCATTAGGTTGGATTAAATTTATTAAGATATGATAAATTTAATCAAAATTTAGTAAATATTTACAGTTCAGGTTATTTAATCTAATATCTTAATCTAACTTTGAACTTTTCATAAGTATAAAAATTTTAAATTAATCGTGGTGACTTAAATATGAAGTGTGTGGTGATTGGAGCAGGTAATGCAGGGAGGCCAGCTGCCAGAATTCTAAATTACGCAGGTCATAATGTGCAGATAACTGATCAAAAGAAGTTGGAGGAATTTCCAGATGCTGTGCAGAATACTCTGAAAAAGATGGAGGAAGAAGGTGTTTGCCTTCATCTGGGAAGTGATAATCCGGCTAATATTGAAGATGTAGATGCAGTTTATATATCTCCTAATATCCCTAAGGATTCCCCGGTGAGACATCATTTAGTTAGTAATGAACTAAAGTTACTCATTAACCAGGATATAGCTAACATATTAGACAGTGCAATTAACATGGATGTTATTGGAGTTACTGGAACCCTGGGAAAGACCAGCACCACTCATATTATCTCTGAAATATTCGAAAACGCAGGTTATAATGTATGGACTTGTTCATCACTTTCTGGAAATCTTCTCAGCGAAGTTATAGTAGAGGGAATAATTGAAGGCGATCATCTTAAAAGCGATTTGGCTGTATTGGAATTACCCCATGGTACCATCAGATTACTCTCTGAACTCAACCTTAAGGTGGGACTGATAACCAACATTTTTTCTGATCATTTATCGGAATTTGATGGATCAGTGGAAAAGTATGCTCAGAGAAAGCTAATGATCACTGATTCCAGTGATGTTCTAATTTCAAATGTACAATGTAGAGATATATTGAAATCACATAATAAATTACATAAAAATACCATATTCTATGGAGTGGATAACAGTTCATGTGATGTATCAGGTTCAATTCATAATGGAATCATTGGAATCCAATACAAATTAAAAGGTCGTGAAGGAGAATTTAAATCTGAATTCAATCTCCGCGGATACTATTTTGAAAACACGGTGGCAGCTGTGGCAGTGGCTTTAGCTTACGGATTAAAAATAGAATCTATAGAGAATGCTTTAAGTAAAATCAAAGGTATCCCTGGTCGTCTTGAATATATAGGTGATTATGCAGGCCGTGAAGTTCATTTCGATGCAGCATTTGTTCCTGAAGGTATTATTTCCACCTTAGAACAGTTTACCAGGCCTCAAAAATCAAATTTGATTATTTTAATAGACAATCCTGACAGCACCAATCCACGGGACAAGTTTGAAATTGGTAAAGTTTTAGGAGAATATGCCCAGGTAATCATTGCCAGTGGATTTAATGAAACTACCAAGATCCTGGACATGAAATCAGCCCATGAACTCTTAGAGGGGGCTCGAGATTCAGATGCTCTTAAGATAGCAGTGGAAGATATGTTCACTGCCGGGGAAATGTCCATTAAACACTCCAAACCTGGGGATATTATTCTTCACATTGGACCTGGAGCTATAACCAACTATGATAATCTGAAATCCAAAATGATGAGAGGAATAAAGGCTGGATGCAAAAAATATACCAATAGTTGAATATAACTAATAAAAATTTAAATAAAAATTTACATTAAATCTATTATATAAATCAAAAAAATCTAAAAGTGGTTTTTTTGGGAATTAATTTTTTAATATTTATTTCTTATCTAATTTGTTTATACCTAATATCTGTGTAGATATAATGTTGAGTTTTTTATAAAAAAATTAAGACATATTATTATCCTTCATTGTTAATAGTTGTTCAGAGCGACTTTTAAGCCCCAATGTTAGAATCATCATTCCAATGGCTAAAAAAGCGATTAAGATATAGGCAGTTTCATACCCAATTAATTTACCTCCTTGAGAACCTATCACTGCACCAATAAGAGCTCCACCCACTAATTGACCCGCACTGGCATTGAAGTTTATAAGTGCCTGTCCAGCTGCACGTTTGTTAGGAGGGGTTTCAGTTAGCATTATGTAACGAAGTGGTGATCCAATTACAGTACCCAAACCTAGTCCAATTACAACTCCTGAGATTATGAATAGGTAGAAATCTGTGGAAAAGAAGCTTAACATAAAAAGACCAGCTATCAGGACTAAAGTCCCTGCAAACATCACAATTTTGGTGCCAAATTTATCCAACAACCTTCCTACAACTGGTGCACTAATTCCTAATGCCAAGACAAGGGGTATCACCATTAAACTTGCACTGGATGTGGATAATGACAGTGCTATGACTGCTAAGGCGGGCATGAATACAATGGCAGTTTGACACAATCCAGTTCCAATTGCGATACTGGTGGCTATCTTAACTTCTCGACTCTTATAGAGATCAATCTCTACCACAGGATCAGGAGATTTTCCTTCGATTTTTATCAGAATCGGTAGTAATAACACTGCTAAGAATAAAAATGGCCATACATAAAGTGAAAATATGCTATTTGCGAAATTATTGGTGTCTATTTGATTAACACCAAATGCCAGGGATCCCACCAGAATTGAGAAAGTCGCTGTGCCTAACCAGTCGAAATGAACATCCTTCCTGCCTTGAGATGGTGGCAATATGTAAAAGCTAAGTGAAATAATCAAAGCAGCTATAGGGAGGTTAATAATGAAAAGCCACTGCCAACCAAAATTCAACAGTAGTGCTCCTAATAATGGTCCTAAAATTCCAGATAAACCCCAGACTGAACCTATAATTCCCAGAGCCCCACCTCTTTTTTCAGGGGGAAAAGTATCTCCAATAAAAGCACTGGCAACAGGGAAGATTCCTCCAGCCCCTAAACCCTGAACAGCCCTACCCAGAAGTAACTGTTCAAAAGAAACTGATGTAAAGGTAATCGCTGAACCTAAAGCAAATATGAAAACATCCAAAACATAGAGATTTCTTCTCCCATAAATATCAGATAATTTAGCCATTAAAGGCGTTCCAATCATGAAAAATAAAATGTAAATAGCAAATACCCAAGACAATATCCGCTCATTAACTGTGAACTGTTCCTGAATGGCAGTCAGTGCTGGACCAACTATTCCAATATCCAGTGATCCCATAAAAACGCCAATAAAAATGAGAATTAAAATTCTATTCCTAGCTCCATGTTCCATAGATTTAATTCTAACCATTAACTTAAAAAAGGTATCAGATCAAATCTGTACTAACAGATTGAATTATTATAAAATGATTGATAATCAATAAGATAAGTTTAAGTTAAGTTTAAGCTTTATTCAAAAAACTGCAAAATATTATCACTATATTATCCCTAATTTTTTCTACTAATATTAGATTATTACAATGAAGTGAAATTTGGAAATATATCAATTTATATCATAAAAAATCGGTTCTTTGTAAGATGCTTGGGAAGAACTATTGCAAAACTTCATATACTCCTAAAGAAAATTTTTTTAAAATGTTTACATAAATGTTTACACATATATACATACAAATTTTTACATACATTATCACAATTCATTATATACTAATGTGTTTATTTTTGGTGAAAATATGGGCTATTTGATTTGTCTACGATGTGGAGGTTACTATAAACTTCGGGAGGGAGAGTCAGCCGAAGATTTTGTATCATGTGAATGTTATGGTCCTTTAAAATATGTTGATGATTTAGAAGACTTTTTAAAATCCAAAAAAAAACTTAACAAAAAGTCATACTCCAGTGAGGATTTTATAGATGTTAAAAAAGAGAATACTGTTGAAGATAATGGATTCACTGAGGATATTTCACCTTCTAATGAAATAAACACTGCTGAACCTAAAAAATCATATGATGCTGATAGAATAGATGGAAATAAATCATTGGAAGAAGAGTTAGAGATAGACAGAGAATCTCATGGTATGGGAAATAGGGAGTTAGATGAGTATTATAAGCTGGAGGATACTTCAAAATTTAATGAGAGTATAGAGTATGAGAAAGCAGACGAGTCCCTTGAGAGTACTGCTCCTGAACAGATTATAGAAAAATTTGAAGAATCGAAACCTACTAGAAGTGATATGAAAGATGATTGTGATGAAAATGAAGTTAAATCTGCAGTTAATTCAATTTCAATCTATCAAATTAAAGGTTCTCCTGTTAAAAACAGAGCATACTATCGACAGAGTTATTATGGTTCTGCAAAGCCTGATATAAATAAATACAAAAAGATTAAAGATGTTGATAGTTTAATAAGAGCTCTGAAATATCCTGATGAAAAAATAAAACAGGATGCTGTTCAGGCGCTAGGCGTGCTAGCAGATCAAAGGGCTCTGAAACCATTGGAAGAGTTTCTTAAAGAAGAAACTTCAACTCTGAAGATGTATGCTGAAATTGCTATAAATCAGATTAAATCCAAAAAAAATGGATTTAAATCGAAAAATAGAAATTATTATCGAAATAGAAATTATTCTAAAAAATTCGAATCCTCTAAAAAGGAGAAGATTGAAGAATCTATAAATAGAGGTGGAAAGGAAGATTCAAAGATAGATGTTGTTACTCAAATCTCTAATCAAAGTGAATTATTTGATAAGAAAATCCCTGAAACTTCTATAAAATCCAAAGATCAATCAGATGCAAAAATTAATACTAAAGAAATTTCTCAAATAGAAATCTCTGAATCTGAAACTACTCCAGATTATAGTATTAAAACAGATAAAATTAAATCCAAAAATACTCCTCATGAAACAGATATTTACAAAACAGATATTAGTACAGGGGAAAGAGTTAATGAGGAAAAATCCTTTGGATCGGATAGTAGTCAGAGTAGAGATTCCTTGAAGGGTTCTTCTGATACCATTCAAATAACACAAAATGCAGATACCGGTTCTGCGGGTCTTCCTACCAATTCACATGAGGAAATTGAGGATAGTGATATATTACCAAGTTTCACACCTGATTCTTCAGCAATAGACCATGATTCAGTTGAAGTGGACAACGAGGATGATTCCTTAGGTGTTAGTTCGAGAATAAGAGTGGGTTCTGAGGATGCTTATCCAGATTCTGAGATTAGTGAGGATTATGTTTCTGACAATAAATCTTTAGAAAGTGTCCCGGGAGGGAAAACACTTTCTAAGAATACCTATCTAGGGCGTAACATCCAGAAGGATATGACAAATGATAATCTCTCAGTTGAAAAACAAGCTAAACCAGTAGCTAAACCCCCATTAGAAGATAAAGCTTCTTCTAAATCTCAATCTGATATAAATCAATCTGATATTAATATGGCTGATGTTACTGAAACTCTAAATAAACATAATCATTCAACACAAATTCCATCAGAACTTACTCAATCTAAACTAAGCGGTTTCTATGAGGATAAAAGTATAAAGACAGATAATGGAAAAACAATTAAAATCAGAGAAGATTTTTATGATTATAAAGAACTGAAAGAAGAATTCAAAGTTGATAAAAATTTAAAAAACACCTCTCTTATGGAAAATAGTGAGTCTGCTGAAGATTCCATTAATTCCAAGAAAGTCCTAAAAACAAAACAGAGTTCTAAGATTCCGTCGCATTCTAAAACTTCAAAAAAATCTGATGCTGATGATAATGCTGATGATATTTATTTCATAAAATGGTTGGGGATAAAAAACAGTGACAAGTCTTTAATAGGACTTATCATCCTTTTTGCTTTATCTTTGTTAATAGGAGTGGTCTTTACAATGTATTCCAAAACCTAACAAAACAGATCCCATTAACAAAGTCTGATAAGTAATTATATCTTTTAATATATCTTTTTAATCTAGTTTATCACTTAAAACAGGATATTTTACTTTAATACCATTGTTTTCAAGTTCTTTGAATTTATTTTTGTGGAGGGTGTGAACTGGATACACAATTTCTGGATTTATGTCTCGAATCATGTCTAATATCTCAACACCATTGGCATGACCAGATGCATGGAAGCCCTTATTTAAAAGAGGTAAGTTGAATAACTCTAACCATTTACGAACCTTCTCTTCATTTATTTCCATCTGCTCATCAAAGGGTTCAGTACTGGACTTAATATATATACCCTCTTTAGGTTTTATATCAATTAATTCTTTTAACTCAAAAAAATCGCATCTGAAAATATAATCCTGAGGGTCTTCTTTGAGATCCTGAAAAGTGACAATATTCTCATCTGTTAGAAATTCCCTTTCCCACTTTTTATAATCCCTTAATGATTCATCATCTTGAATATCTTCAGAACTTAACCATTCTCCCTCAACACAAGCATATCTTCTCTCTCCCAAAAGACCCCATCCCTTACGAGGTTTGTAAATCATCACATCAGATAATTTAGGATACTCACCATGGTTTTCCTGGAAAAGTTTTAAAATATAAGCCTGTTTAAGACTTACCACCAGTTCACGATTGGTATCCTGAGCCACCTTGTAAAAGGTTATGAGCCTGTCCAGGTCTCGCACTGGATAATTAACAACCACCAAACCTTTGCAGTTATCCACTTCCTTAACAGCTCTTTTCTCAATGTCAATTTCATTCACATTATCCCCACTGTCAATACGGGTTCCTTCACTGATCAAAACGGTGGGTTTTGATTTTTTGGCTTCTTTCACAAATTTATGAGTTAAATGCGGTTTACGTCCATGGAAACGAAGATCACCTGTGTAAACAATAGTATCATCCTCATTTTCACATATAAAAGCTGAAGCTCCAGGTAGTGAATGATCAACTGGAGCTGATTTGATAGAGAAGTCTCCGATATTGAAGGCTTTGTAAGGTTCCATTATTTGTATTTCGCGTTCAACACGGACACCTCTGCTCCTTCTATACCCTCCACCCTTTTTTTTTGGTTCAAGATAAAAAGATTTATTTAAATGTAGATATTCTGAGAAAGGTGCAGCACCAGTATCCTCAAGAGCCTTTAAAATTAGAAAGGATTCATGGGAAAGATACAGGGGAATGTCTTCACGTAAATGATGAACATAAGCTACATGATCCACATGAGAGTGGCTTATGAGAACACCCCCAACTGAAGCTTTATCCGGGTAAGATAAACCTACATGTCTCAAGTAATCCTCTCGATAGATCCCTTTTATGCAGGGCAATAAACCCAGTGTGAAAAAATCTAGAATACCATTACCTTTACGGGGTTGTAAAAATTCAGATAAATAATCATTGGCTCGTGAGAATCCCATTCCAAAATCCAATAAGAAAGAAGCGTTTTCATCTTTTACTCTGATTTTGTTTCCACCAATTTCATCCACCCCACCAAAAAAGTCAATACCAGTCAACAAATGCCTCCATGGGATTAATAATTAAATACCATTTTTTTGAATTTTTTTAAACCTGGAAAAGATCATTGATAGTTAATATTTATTGGTAGTAATATCTCTACCTTGAACTATAAAGGATCATTCCCATCTTAAATTATTTCCATCTCAAATCAAAAATAGAATACAATTATAGAATACAATTAATATTTGATCAATTAAAGATTTAATAATGTTTGTTCAAGGATTAAGATTAATCTTATGGATAAATGGATTAAGTAATTAGTTTATCGGTTGTAAAGTTTTGAAACCTTTTCAATTGCACAATTGATTGTTGATTGTCTCAGGAGAATAATAAATGTTCAAAAAGGAAGAAGAAGATTTCATAGAGAATTTAAAATCATCCCGACGAATAAAAGCATCATTTGTAGTTGCCAGTAAAACCATTAAAACTGCTAGAAATGGGAAAGACTATATTGAGCTAAGGCTCACTGATAAAACTGGAGAAATAATCGCTCGCATGTTCACCAACAATAATGCATCTGAGATTTATGAAAATATTCATGAAAAAAATATCTATAACATAATCGGCAGTGTTGATGAGTTTCCTCGCAATTCTGGAAAGTTCAGTATTAAAGTAGATGGTTTTAAGTTGCTTGGTGAAGATGAATATGATATTGATGATTTTGCCAGAACTTCTGGTAAAGATCAGGAAGAATTACTCCATGAGATCTACACCACTATCCATGAAATGGATAATAATGATTTGAAAAATCTTCTAGAAGCATTCTTCAATGATGAAAAATTCACTGAAGATTTTTGCAATGCACCCTCAGCAAAAATCCACCACCATAACTATCTGGGAGGATTATTGGAGCACACGGTTGAAGTTCTCACTATCTGCAGAACTGTTTGTGAAATATTTCCGCGATTGAACTCAGATTTATTATACACAGGCGCCATACTCCATGATGTGGGGAAAATGAAGAATTATGATTATGATTTAATTTCTATTGATATATCCGAGGAAGGTAAACTCCTGGATCATCTCTTCATATCATGTGACATGGTAAAAGAAAAAATGCAGTTAATCGGAACCCCAGAAGACATTCAATTACAGGTTTTACATTTAATTTTAAGTCATCATGGTGATGTTCAAAATGGTTGGGGATCCCCAGTGAATCCTAAAACTCCAGAAGCTGTGGCCTTGCACTATGCAGATAATCTAGATGCAAAAGTTAAAGGTATCCTGCAAAGATTATAGAAATCAGAAAAAAGACAATGATTAGGGGGGAGATATAAACAGTGATAATATGAACAAAAATGATTGATAATAACAAATGAATTTATAATACAAATGATAAGGTTTTCTTGTAAGATATTATTTGGAATAAGATGCTTTTCAAGGAAATATGACAAAGAAATAAGGATAAATGATTTATTTAAAGTCTATTCATTCAAATTTTACTAATCAATCTAATAAGTTTATATTTATCCATTAATACTTTTATTGGAGATAACCGGCGGTTTAGTTTATGATTTGTGTAATTACGATTTGTGTAAAATAAGATTATTCATATTAGGAAATCTTTACCACATAAATTAAATTATAGCCTTAAGTTTTAGTGTTTTCTTTTTTGTATGATTATTACTTATATTTTAATTTCAATTCGAAAAGTTTTTCTTCGATCAAATCATCAAAAAACCTTTCAACATCTTCTTTATCCATAAAATCATACATGGTATAATCAATGGCCATTATCCACCCGCCTTCATATTACATCCAATAAACAATATTGTGCTCTTATGAACATATAAAGTTTATGAATTTCATGTAGTGGGTATTATAATTGTAATTCATTTTACTCGAATCATTTTCTTTAAATTTTTTTATATTAATACAACAGTTCGATTTCTATTTATCAAGATTATAAATAATGTAGTTATAAAGTGTCTTTAGAAAAAACAAGACTCAATAATATTATTTTAATACAATATAAGATATTAATTGTATTTTCTTATTAGAAAGATTAATCTTCTTTTATATTTTAATCTATGTAGTAATTTTTTATAAAAAAATTCATAAAAATAATAGATTTGAAAATAGGAAATTCATCAAGTAGATTTGTTAAAGTTACCATAATTACCTTAATATTCGAGGTATTTTGTAATTATTTCAAAAATAATTTGGTAATTTGAAGTCCAAGCTATTTCTTATCCATTAGATTTGAATTTTCTTAACTTCCTGTTTTAGTTTTCGGTTTTTACAGTACTCGAACACATGACCACATTCACTGCAGCGTATTACACCAACAACTCCATCAGGTATATGGGGTATGTAGCATATATCGACAGCTGTTTCTTTATTTTTTGTTTGAGATATGCTTTTATCTTTACAACCACATTTAGGGCATTCCATGTTTAAATCTTCGGTTTTCATTACAAACACCACTCTACTTATTTTAATATCAATAATCTTTTTAACTGGATGTATGGGTAAATTTGAGGATTGAAGAATTTTTTATGGCAAACGATAGGTTCGTATTGGTTCGTCTATCCCCGAACGTAAGTTATTATGCGAACTAATATAAATACTTTGTTGTGTGGGAATGATTTTTTAAATCCGTTGTAATATTAATAAGGAATGAAAAATTATTTTTAACAATAATCTCACGAATTGTTCTTATTAGATTCTAATTAGATTAACATCCATTTTTCTTTTTCTTAGAAGCAATAGAATCTGCCACTACACACAGGATTTCAAACATCATGAATGCACTAGTCATTGCAGTGACTCCATTAGGACCATCAAGAGGGGGTGCAAGTTCCATAACATCTCCTCCTACTAGATTTGCTCCTTGAAGTCCTCTGATAATCTGTTGCATTTCAAATGTAGTCAAACCTCCTGGTGTAGGTAGTTCAGTTGCCGGTGCATAGGCTGGATCAAGAGCATCAATATCAATGGTTATGTAGGTAGGTCCCTTACCAATGACTCTTCTAACTTCATCAATGACCTTGGAAACACCCATTTGGTGGAATTCTTCAATATGCAATACTCTCATTCCAGTTTCATAAGAATAATCCCATAAAGGCTCCATAGAACCTCGAATACCTATCTGAACAGTTCTACGGGGATCTAGAACACCTTCCTCTACAGCATGGTAAAGGATACTGGCACTGGAATTTTTACCTCCGTTAATTGCTTTGGCAGTATCACAATGGGCATCAAAATGCACCAGACCAACTGGTTTTTCTTCACCAATAGCCTTTAATATGGGATAGGTGCCTGAATGATCACCACCTGCTGTTATGGGGGATGCTCCATCATCCCAAATCTCTTTGTAAAATTCTTCCGTATCTTTGTTAATCTCTTCAATAGAATAAGAATTTTTTAAAGGAACATCACCCACATCTGCCACTCTACAAATATCAAAAGGTATAATTCCATTGTAATGGTTCATATAACCTCCAGTGTAACTGGATTTATCTCTAATGGCTCTGGGGCCCATACGTGCACCGGGAACACCTGATGCCAGATCTACAGGGTATCCTGCAAGAGCTATATCAAGTTCTGCAAAATACTGGCAGGATTTGGTCCTCCAAAATGTGGGAATGCCAGAATAAACTGGAGCAAACATTTGTTCATTACCGCTTTCATACATTTTTTGAACAAAGTTGCGATATTTATCATTATTAAAAATATCAATAAGATTGGAATTCTCAGGATTTTCATTATTGATATCTTTTTCCATATTAAAACTCCTTTATGAGGTATAAATTCCATTATTTGCCATGTATATGTTTTTTTTATGTAGTTTCACATCAATATAAGCATTCCAACATGAATTGTGACATTACTCACAAAACCTTTTTTAAGATCTTTTGTTAATATCCATCTATTTTCAGATATTATTTGTTATACTGGTACAACAAAATGTCTAAAAATTCATTTTTGTTTACCTTGAATTCAAGAAATGATAAAAAAATATTAAATACAAATTTAAAGAAGAAATATTTACTTAAATATGAAAATAAGTACTTATAATTGTTTTAAATTTGTATTAAAGGCATATATTGGTTTTTTACATATCAATGGGGTGCAGCGGTTTTAAGGTTATAATCCACCAGTTATCAGCTTAGTAAAAAAGCGAAGGCAATGTTCTTTTTTTCAAATTAGGCAATGATTTAGTGATATTTAATGGATTTAAACCTCTGCTGGTCTTTTCTAATTAACAGTAAATTAAAAACTTCTAAAAAAGCTTTAATTAAAAATACAAGCTTAAAATAGCTGTAAAAAATGAAAATAAACCGAAAGATTTATATATCATGATTAATGAAGTTGTGGTGTTAAAAAAGTCCTAAATCATTTATTTTAAGATTTAGGACACGGAGGCGATAAAATTAGGCGAAAATTCACACAAGCAATAGCATTTGTATTGTGTGCACTTTTCATGGTCATCCCTTCAGTGGGAGCCGTGGAAAGTTCAAATACTGAAAACACGGTCGTGACAAACGCAAATACAGACCAAGATTTGAAATTAGGAATGACTGGAGATAAAGTCACCCAACTGCAGATATGGTTACAAACTCAGGGATTTTACAAGGGTAAAATTGATGGTGAGTTTGGAAACTGCACTGAACAAGCAGTCAAAGCATTCCAGCAGTACGTTGGAATAAAAGAAGACGGTATTGTGGGAAAAATATCCCGCCAGTACATGGATGATCTAGTCAATGGAAATATCCAAGCATCTGGTGAGGGCACCGCAACCAGCTCATACAGCAAATCTGGAAGTTCAACTACCAAAGCATCATATGGAACCAGCAAATCCTATTCCAGCTCCTACAGATCTACTAGCAGTGGATGGAGCAGTGGTAAAGGTACAGGTGATTGTTGGGAAAATAGTTATGTTTTGTACAATGAACTTACAGCATCCGGTCAAAAAGCAAGAATCGTACAGTACGCCAACAGTTATGTCTCAAACCACCGATCTGTTCAAGTATATTCAAACGGTGAATGGGTGGATTACGACTACAAAGGCAATGGATATTCAAATCGATACTACGCTCAAAGCAGTAAACCTGGAATGACCGTTATCCAGTAGGAGCCTAATGAAGGTTAAATAAAGATGGAACCAATAACTCCATCTTTCTTTTTATTTTTTTAATCTAACAATGAAACTTGAGTGAAATTTTAATCTTCAAACATCTTTGCGGATTTTATTCTAGCATTTTTTAAGATTTTTTATTTAATGAAGATCAGCTAAATTAACACTTTAAATGAAATTCATGCACCAATCAAGTGTTAATGCGAATACCATTTTAATAATCATATTTAATGATTATACTGATTTTTAGAGCTTAAGGCAGAAATTGATAATCATTAATGATTATAATGAATAAATCTCAAGGAATAGATTCTTAGAATCTCAAATCATTGATAACTAAAAAAACTTGAGAAATTTATAGTTCTTCACCAGCGGATTTTGAGAATTATGAATAAGAAGAAAATATTAAAAAACTATAAATCATAATTAGGAATGTTTATGTAGCTATCTAAAATAGGAAAAAACCATGATTGACTATATCTTTGGCCTTTCTGTACGCGTTTTATTGACAAATGATGATGGAAAAGTTCTCATTTTAAAAAGATCTACTGATTCAAAGACTAATCCTGGTAAATGGGAGCTTCCAGGTGGAAAAGTTGACCAGGGCGAATCCTTCGATCATGCACTAGTTAGGGAAGTATATGAAGAAACTAAACTCAAAATCTCTCTGGAACATGTTGTAGGTGTGACTGAGCAGAATTTAAAGGTCATAAGAGCAGTGCATATCATAATGTCCGGTAAGATCATTGAAGGCAACCTCACTCTCAGCAAGGAACACGAAGGTTATGCTTGGGTATTTTTAGAAAACCTGGATGAATATGAACTTGCAGACTGGTTACAAGATTTTATAACCAACCAAAAAACTTCAACCACGTCTGATGTTAATGAAAGCAAAAACATACTATCAGAAACGGTTAAACCATGGTTGAAGTCTTTGCAAACATCCATGGATAAAATTATTAAAAAATAATTCAAGTACCATTAAATGATGGTTATAAAACAATATTCAATCTACTAATACAATATTCAATCTACTAATATTTCAGTGGAATATTAACAAATTTAACTAATTTTAATTGTCTGAATTTTCAGTATTTAAATAAAATCAAATGAAAACATATAAACCACTAAAAATATGATAATCTTTTAATAAATCATATTTGATTTGGTGTGAAAAGAAATATTACAATTTCTTATTAATTGGAATCTGGTGTATTAATAGTGGTGTATTATCGAAGTTGAGGGGTGAATGTTTCGTGAATTTAGAAGAACTAATCGCTGAGCGGAATTACATACTGGGTGAACTGAAAGCATATGAAGACCTCCAGATAGCCTTAGAGAAAATCAAAAGGTTTAACATGGAGAACTTCACCGAAACCACAATAAAAGTATATGATACAAGTAATGAACCTGATCTGGAAGAAATAACTGAATCTGTGGTGGCCACTAAAATTGATGAATTGACAGATTATCTCTTAAAATTGTCGGAAAACATAAACAGAATAAAATTAGGTGATGATTCCTAAATAGATTGGATAAATGTAATAGATTATCTAAGAATCAATAGTTTAATTCTTTTTTTAACATTATTTATTCTCATTTTTTACTACTAAGAGCTTATCGCCTGATCTTATCATAATCCCAAGTAAAAATATTATTAAAAATCTTTTATTACAAATCACATTAAACATCTTGCAAATATAAATTAACACCAAATATTACCTTGATTGCTGGAAAAGACTTTATAATCATCTAAATTATATAAATTTAGAAAAGACCTTATTTTTGCCAATTAACACTTTCCAGATTTATTCAATTATTTAAGGGCTGATTCATGGCTATTTTATCATTATAAGGAATATTATCTATTTAGTTTTAAACAATTGAATATTGCCTTTTTCTCTAAATAAAGAAAATATATGGCTAGTTTACTAAAAATAATAAAGAAAGATGATTATCCATAATCAGTATGATCTAAAACCTCTAAATTTGCTTTAAATTAAAAAAAAAGCTCATATAACTTGTTTTTTCACGATTTTTTTCGAAACCTTTATATAGAACATCTTATCCAAAAAATTGTAACCAAAAAAATGTCCCTTAAAAGTTTTTTAGGGACACGGAGGCGGTATAATTAAGCGAGTGAAGCGAAACTTTACCTACGCAGTAGTTTGTATGCTGTGTTTGGTTGTTGCTGCGGTGCCTATTTCGGGTGCTGTGGGTGACGAGAAAACTGATGTG